>CAIRTT010000354.1 GCA_903881535.1 uncultured Armatimonadota bacterium | reverse complement strand
CGTTCCATGGATGCCAGATTGCTGAACGCCATCAAGGAGGAGCCAGTCGCCGTATGCGCCGACCTGACGGATTCCATTCGGGGCAACCTTATCGAGGTGATCCATAAACTTGTTCAGGTTAGCCCAGTGGCGCTTTACCGCTGTGACATCACCGTACATTTCCCACATTCGATAGGTGCAAACGACGCCTGCATCTTCCCAAGCCGCATTTCCAAATCCAACCATGCTGAGGTGCGGTGCAACATCGCCGAACATCCCGGCATCGTTTTGCGAATCCTGAACGAGGTCGACAAGCCATTTGGTGTAGAACGGTGCGATGTCGCGGTTAAACGCAGCAGCCTTTGTAAAGACCTGCGCATCCCCCGTCCATCCAGCACGCTCATCGCGCTGTGGACAGTCTGTAGGAACATCGAGGTAGTTCCCCCGCTGTCCCCAGTCAGTGTTCAAGGCCAGGCGGTTAAGGAGTGGATTATCGGATGTAAACTCACCTGTCTTTGGGAGGTCGGAGTAGTAGACAACCGCTTTGACATCCTTTGCGGCTGGAGCTTCATCCACACCGGTGATTTCCACATACTGAAAACCATGGAAGGTAAAGACAGGCTCGCAAATGGTCTCGCCATCCTTGCCAAGCGTGTAGGTATCGGTCGCCTTCGCTGCCCGGAGGTTGGTGGTGTAGAGGGTGCCATCCGTGTTTAGGAACTCACCGTGTCGAACGGTGATCTTTTGTCCTTTTTTACCATTGACCTTGAAGCGAACAACCCCTGACAGGTTTTGCCCGATGTTGTAAATGAACACTCCGGGCTTAGGATTGGTGCGGCTCTTTGCGGCGATCAGTTCCTGCTCACGGACACCGCTGTTTGGGTGTGCTTGGACAGGAACATCGGGGACTTTTGTCAGCTCCGCAGGTTTCCAGCCAGCCGTGTTGAACCCGGGCATCGTCCACGCACCGAGGTCTTTGTTGTAGTCGATGCTTGTGCCCATGAGCATGTCAGCGTATTCGACTGGCCCCGTCCCGGACATCCATGTGCCATCGGTAGCCACCATTTGCACACGGCCATCGGAGTATTCAATGCGCAGCTGTGCACGCAGCGCTGGGTCGCCGCCGTAGTACTTACGTCGCCCGGTGAATGCCAAATAGGATGCGTACCAGCCATCCCCGAGGATGCCGCCAATGGCATTGTCTCCGGCTTTGAGATGACTTGTTACATCGTAGGCGAGGTAGTGAACGCGTTTTGTGAACTCGGTCCAGCCTGGTGAAAGTGCATCGTTTGAGACAGCCTTACCATTGATGCTAAAGAGGTAGCTACCAAAGGCGGTGGCGTAGAGGGTTGCCTTGACAACGGATGCCTTGGAGCGGTCGACATTAAAGTCCTTGCGGAAGTAGGTCGGAGGATCCATTGGCATCGCAACCGCAACCGTTGCGGAGCTCCAAGGGGCCATCCCGTAATCGCCAAGCACTGCCGCAGCCGTGTACGTTCCATTTGTGGATGCAGCGCCTTGCCAAGATGCATCTGTGACAATGGTGGTGTTCGCTCCAGCTTTGATTTGGAGCTTTGCCACAAAGCCAGCAGGATCATCGCCCTCGTTTTTGACATCAACGGAGACGACATTTGGCCCAACTTTGAGCGCACTTGAAATGTCAGCAGACTGGATTGTGGTCCAGCCGGCACCGGTTGAGACGACTTTTCCGTTTACAGAAATGGTGTAGGAGTTGTCACCAGCGGCGAGGAGCGAACCCGACATCGCGACATCTGCCGGGAGATCAAATGTCTTACGGAATGTACGCACACCCGCTTTCGGGGATGCAGCTTCGGGTGCGTACCAAATCCATTTTGCTCCGCCAAGTCCAGTAGGTGCTGCGGTAACTTTGGTGGTCTTAGCGGCCAGCCAGCCGCCCTTCCAGTCAGCTGCTGTTAGCCCCTTGGTCCACTGTGCGGGGGCGCTCCAGCCGCTTACATTTCCATCCTGATCCCAGACGCGAACCTGCCAGAAGGCTGTTTGTGCAGACTGCAGCTTTTTTCCGGCGTATTCAATCTGGGCTGTCTCGGATGACTTGACTTTGTTCGTATCCCAGAGATTGGCATTCCCAGCCTGAAGTGCCTGAACGCTGTTTGCGACGCGAATCTGATAGGCAGACTGCCTCTGATTCCGTTCCTTGCTCGTGACTTTCCAGAACAACCGCGGCGAGTCGGTATCGACCGCCATCGGGTTCACAAGATACTCGGTTCGGAGGGTGACGGGAGTGATATTGGCAGATGCTGAGCTGATGACGACACAGGCAATACCTAGGGAGATGGCTACGTTGCGCATGCGTCAATATTAGGCACACATCCGGCGCGTGTCAATGAAGCAAAGCGCCGATTGGATGAACCAATTGGCGTAAGGGCGCGTACGGGATGTTAATTCGTTCTATGAGATATCCATAGAAGGTTGTTTACCAAATAGTGGAAACCCATAACGACCAATCACAAAGCGTTTTCAGCACCCTGAATTCTACAAGTGGCGAGTACTCAGAGGCAAAGCAAAACGCCGATAGGATGTACTTATCGGTGTCAGGGTAGAGAAACCGACAGACTTGCTCGATACAAAGCTGTACCTTCAAAACGTTGTCGTTCGATGGACGTCCCTGTTGTCTGGCTTGGACGGCAGCCCCGTACCCAAAAGCAAAACGCCGATTGGATGAACCAACCGGCGTTTGCCATCTCTTCGCAATATTAACGACTAAGCCAATGAATCAACCTTTAGGTCGAGGTAATCCATTTCAGCAGCTGAAAGCTCAACCAGACTTGCGGCAGCATTTGCCGTCATCTCGTCCGCATTTGCCGAACCAACCAGTGCATAGATATTGAGCGGATAGTTCAGGACATAGGCGAGAGCGATTTGTGGCATCGTCAAGCCCTTCGCTGCCGCCAGCTCACCAGCACGGTCGACACGCTGGAAGTTGTCCTCGGATGCATAGCACTCAACAGCGAGCTTTCCAAAGTAATCCGTAAAGTCTGCTGTATTCGTACGTGTGATACGGCCACTCATAAACCCACCTGCCATCGATGACCAAGTAAACAGCGGCGTATTCTGCGCTGCGTACCAGTCACGGGAATCAGCATTTTCAGGTCCACTGATTGTGACACAGTCATCCCAGGGTTCTGTGAGCTGACGGGCAAGCGAGAAGTTCGGGCTTGAACAGGCAAATCCAACCAGCCCGGATGCCGCTGCATACGCATTCGCTTCGGCCAGACGCGCTGTTGTCCAGTTGCTGCCGCCAAATGCGCCAATCTTTCCCTCACGGACATACTGGTTCAGCGTGTCTACAATAGGTTCAACCGGGACATTAATGTCATCACGGTGGAGAACAAACATGTCCACATAGTCGGTTTTCATGCGCACGAGGATGTCGTGAAGCTGCGTTCCGATGTCGTATGGCGTGACGCGGTTACGTCCATCACCAGGGTGACAGCCCTTTGCAATCACAACCAGCTGGTCACGATTTCCACGCGCCTGCATCCAGCGGCCGATGATTCTGTCCTGTGCACCGCCACCATAAATGTAAGCGGAGTCAATGGCATTGATTCCAACTTCAACCATGGTGTCGAGCTGGCCAAAGCCGATAGCTTCATCCTCGGTATTGATCTGAATCGATCCCTGGACAATGCGCGTAATCGGCAAGCGCACACCTGGGAGAGAAGCGGTTTTAAGTGTTGGCATAGTTATCTTCCGTTCCTAAGATTTCACTTCGCGTGCGGATGCCACTATCCGGCCATCCCCACCAAACATCGCAATAAAACTACTCATCCAGCTCAGCGTTCCGGGTCCAAAGGACAAGTCGATGGACTGGATATACGGCTCTTCGACATAGTAATTCTTAATGGAATACACCGATGTAGTTGTCCACGCGCCGCGAGCCGCATTTCGATACGCATGGCTCTCGGTTTGCAGGCGGTTCAAACCGACTTCCCAAGAAGTGTCCGTAACCTTCCAGCCCTTTTCCATCACCAGCAATGTCTGCTCTTTACTGTTGCGGATAACCGTGACTTCCACGCCACCACCACCAGGTGCAAATCGAATGGACTCCATCCCATAGGCGTTTGCATCAAATGCGTAGGTTTTTCCTATTGGAAGGCGAACCCTCGATGTCACTGCTTTAGGAACCGGAACTTCGGCCTTGCGCGTACGCTCAGCCAAGCGCTTATCGGCGGGAGCATTGGTGGATGCCCCAACAGCCGGCAGGACCGTGGCATACAAAATGTCGAGAACACGCTGCATATCTGCGACACCACTCGTGATGGCAACGGTCAGCTGCTTTTCAGGAAAAACCAGACAGTATTGCCCAAAGGCACCATCCCCGCGGAAGCCATTGTTCCGACAGCGCCAAAATTGGTAGCCATAACCCTGCGCCCAGTCACTGTTGGGATCATTGCCGTTGCTGATTTGCTTTTGGGTAGCGGCATCCACGTAGGAACGCGGCAGTATCCGCAGGCCTTTCCACACACCCTTGTTACGGTAGAGCTCACCGAGCGCGGCGATGTCTTCCGTTCGGATATGCAGTCCCCAGCCCCCAGCCGTGATTCCGGCAGGGTTGGTTTCCCAAACAGGATTCTCGATGCCAAGCGGGCGAAACAGGCGCGGGCCAAGGTAGTCCAATACTGTCTGCCCAGTGACTTGCTGAACAATCGCCGAGACCATAAACGTCGCAGCGCTGTTGTAGACGAAGTGCGTCCCAGGTGTGAATTCGACGGGATGATTCAGAAAGACCTTTACCCAATCCGCATTGGGGTCACTCTGCAGAAGTGCACTTGGCTCAGTCGCATGCCCCGTCCCCATCATCAGGAGGTGCTGAACCTGCATCGCCTGAAGATTTACACTGACACTCGCCGGAAGCTTGTCCGGGAAGAACTTGATGACAGGATCAGTCGGGCGCAGCTTCCCTTCGAGCATCGCAAAACCAGCCGCCGTACTCGTAAAGCTCTTGCTCAACGAGTACATTGTGTGCTGAAAGTCTGGCTTGTATGGATTCCACCAGCACTCAGCAAAGACATTGCCATCACGCAACATCATCACCGAGTGCAGGCCACCGACTTCAGCATCGACACGGTTGATGAATGCTTCGATACCTGCCGCATCCACGCCAGCAAGGCTTGGTGCTATACGCTGAAAACGCTTTGCCATACTACTCTCCAGGGTAAACAAGGCCCAGCTGTGCACGGACTGCATCGAGGGAACGCATGACCGAAAGCGTGTCGCTCAGTGGCATCACCGATGATTCCGTCTTGCCGGCACGGAGGCAGTCAGCGATTTCCATCGCCTCAAACTGGAAGCCCTCACCCTCGTGCTCAAAGGAGAAACGCTCTGCATCCTTGCCATCCCGGTGGAGGACAAATGCCTTCGGGCGCCACCATGGGCTCTCGACTTCGATGCGTCCGGCGGTGCCAAGAATGGTCGTCGT
>CAIRTT010000353.1 GCA_903881535.1 uncultured Armatimonadota bacterium | reverse complement strand
GATTTCGACTATGAACGAGCGCAATCCATGCTTGAGGAAACCTATAACACGGAAGCGGCCCCGGGTTGCTGGGGGTATTACAGCTTCTCCGATGCACCTGCTGGGATGTGCGGCGGTGGTATGGGCGGATTTACCTGGTTCAAAGACGAGCAGAGCTTGATCACGTTTGTCGAAGGTGCCCTGCCACATATTGCAAGTACGTGGCTGGACTACGATGCTCTTGCCGCTCCTTTTGCCGAGTTTGGCGAGCACCTCCGCGCGGATTGGCAGTCTCTTAACGATGTCCTTTTGGATACCAACATCCTCCTCAAAGGCTGGGAGCAGATACTTTGGATGGGCTCTTTTGACGAACTGACATCGGGGGAAAGTGCATTTGCTTGTGAGCTGCGCGCGTGGTTTCGGGAGTTTATCTTTGATGAAGACACCGATGGTGACTGCCCTGAAACGTATTCCACCGAACCCCTCGCGCCGGAGCTCTGGGAGCTGTTTTCGCAGGAGATGTACAACCGCGGGCTGTAATGTGCTTATCCCCAGCGCACGGATGTCATCGTTAGCGAACCGCCCACTGCACTGTCGGTCAGGAAGCGTGGCTCTTCATTCGGGAGCGAAGCGCCTAAAGCATAGAGCATCGGCCAGTAGTGATCAGGCGTCGGCACGGCGAGCTTTTGTGCAGCATTGAAGTCTGCAACATTCGTAAGGCGGTCAGTATCACGGGAAACCAGGTGTGATTTGAACATCGCATTGGCTTCATCCGCCCACGGATACGCGTAACCAGGTTCTGTAATGTGGTCCCACGCAATCATCCCGAGATTGTGCACCAGATTGCCACTTCCTAGAATTAGCACGCCGTGGTCCCGCAGCGTTCGTAGCTGCTCCCCAATTGCCACGTGATAGCTACCGGGTTGGTGATAATCAATGGATAGCTGAACGATGGGAATGTTGGCATTTGGGAACATTTGTCGAAGGACTGACCAGGCTCCGTGGTCAAGGCCCCAGTCATGGTCGGCGTGTACCGTAGTGCTCGAGATCAAGGAACGGGTGGCATCGGCGATATCGGGAGCGCCAGGTGCCGGGTATTCAATGCTGAACAGCTCACGGGGGAAGTCTTGGAAGTCATGGATTGTCCGTGGATGCATCATCGATGTCACCGCTGTCCCACGGGTTAGCCAGTGTGCAGAAACGCAGAGGACTGCCGTTGGTACTGGTAGCTCTCGTCCGAGCGTTTGCCACTCCTCCGTCCATACATTCATCTCAATGGCATTCATCGGGCTGCCATGCCCCATAAAGAGCACGGGCATCCGGTCAGTTTTTGGCAAACTGGCAAGCGATGTTAATGTTGCATCTACAGACACTTGGAGTTGTTCCTACCGCAAAATGTTACCAAAAGCGTAAGACAAAAATGGCTCCCGAAGCGGTGTTCGCGTTCCGGGAGCCACAATGATTATGAAGCGATGTTTGTGGTTACTTTGCAGCCTTCAATTGCGCATTGACGGCATCCCAGTTGACAACATTCCACCAAGCCTTGAGGTAATCGGCACGCTTATTCCGGTACTTCAGATAGTAAGCATGCTCCCAGACATCATTGCCAAGGATTGGAACGCCGCCATCCATGTACGGGTTGTCCTGATTGGGTGTGCTGACAATCTCAAGCTTGCCGCCCTTGGTGCGCGCGAGCCACACCCAGCCGGAGCCAAAGCGCTTTAGGCCGGCATCTTCGAATGCTGCCTGGAACTTTTCGTAGGAACCAAATGTGCCATTGATGGCATCTGCAATCGGGCCCGTTGGCGCGCCTGCAAGGCCTGGCTTCATTTGTGCCCAGAACATCGTGTGGTTTACGTGTCCACCAGCACTGTTACGTACAGCGGTCCGAATCTCCTCAGGAATTCTGTCAAGCTGCTTACAGAGCCCTTCAGCACTCTGGACCTTGGAAAGTGCAGGGACTTTGGCAAGGGCTACATTGAGGTTGGTGATGTAGGTTTGGTGATGCTTATCGTGGTGAATCTGCATCGTTTCTGCATCGATGTGTGGCTCAAGCGCCGCAAATGGATATGCCAGCGCTGGCAATGTGAATGGTCCTGTTGGTGTCTGAGCAGCAAACCCAGCTCCAGCTACACCCGCAAATGGCATCGCTGCCAACCCCTGCAATACTGAACGTCGTGAAATCATCTACTTCTTTTCCTCCCGTTGCACGATGAATGCATCAAGCTCTTTGCCATTGGCATCAATTTGCCGCACAACCAGCTTTTCGCGCGTGATGTCGGCCACGGTAAACGAATGGATATCGTTGACCAGCTTGCTGGTAAATGGCTGGAGCTTGGGTTCTTTATCTGAGACCTTTTTGTAGAGTCCGGCACCGCCAGCTCCGGTGATGACATAGATCTCACCGGATGGTTTGCCGCCCTTTACCGGGTCGTACTTCTGATCTAAATCAAATGTACCAGCAACCGTGCCATCCTTTGCGACTTCTGCAGTTGGATGAAACACGAGTGGATGGGTTCGTTGGTAGTTGTGGACGTGGCCATTCCAAATCATCTGAACATTGTGCTTATGGAATGTCTCAGACAGCACGCGCATCCACTGATTTGTGAAGTGCTCAACGCTTGAGTTGAACGGTGGATGGTGGAAGGCAACAAACCTCCACGGAGACTTGGCGGCGGATGCCAGATCAGCTTCGAGCCATGCTAAGAGCTTTGCATCGGTCCACTCTACGTTGGGATTCGCATCGAGGATCGTCCAGTGGACATCCCCGACGGTGATCGAGTAGTTTGCGGCATTCGGGAATGCCTTGCCGGCAGCTGCTTTATAGGTTGACTGAAGGGCTGCATCCCCACCAAGCAGCGTTGCGCTCTTGGAGTCTTTTGGGAAGTTGTAGCCATTGGTTGGCAAGCCCCAGTAGAGGAAGTACGCAAAGCCATCCTGGAATTTGTCAAGCGTCGTTGACCGGATGTCGTGGTTGCCTGGCGCTGGCACGGTAACGGTTGATCGAAGGAGAGGACCGCCCATCTTTGGGTCGGCTGTATTGGCATTGAATACCGGCCAGAAGTTTGACTGATATTCGATTGCGCGACCCTTTGAGTACACAATGTCACCGGTGAGGACAAGGTAATCGGCCTTGATCTTGCTGGCTTCCATCGCGATCAGGCGGGACTCGGGTGTCCCAGAGCCGCAGTCGCCAAAGATGACAACCTTTTGGCTTTGCCCAGCGACAGGACGGGTCTTACAGCGAGACTGAAAGACGGTTTCCTTGCCACTTACGAAGCGGTAGTCAATCCATGTGCCAGCGGGGAGCCCAGTGAGCTGTTGATGGATGATGGTATGGGCATCTACGCCAGCGGGTCCCCAGACATTGGTAGCTTTGGGTCCTTTGGCCGGCTTCCAGTCACCTCCGATGGCGGGTCTCCACTCGATGGCCAGGGTTGACTTCGGGTTCATGCCAGTGAGCTGATAGTTGATGAGTATGCCGCTGCCGTTTTTTGGATCTGCTTCGGTTGGCAAGAACTGTACATACGGCTGCGCGAAGAACGTCCCTGGCTTAGCCGAAATTTCAACGGATGGCGGAAGGTCTTCTGACTTCACGCCAAGGGATGCATCAGCAACCGGTTGTGATTGGGAGCGTGGCGCATTCCCGAGTCCCGGATTTTGCATCTGTGGCGGTGACAAGTTAGGTGTCGCGCCCGCACAGCCAAGCAATGTCGTGGAAACGAGTGCAAGTACCTGAATTCCAGCCATATTTCTCATGGGAAAAGTATATCAAGGTCCAATAGATGCGATGTTGGGTAAGCGTTAGGATTTCGATGGAAGTCACATCTGCATTAGCATCGCACATATCATCCATCAAGAAAAACAAAACATCCCCAGCGACAACCGCATCTGGGGATGTAGAAGAACCGACTCGTAGTAGAGCGAACTTAGACTACGGCTTGCGCGGGAGCTTCTCGTTCCGCGTCGCAGTTTGATACAAGAACGCCGCCATAATCGTAGCTGCCTGCTTCATATCCTGGAGCTGAATGCGATCAAACACATCCATATTGCTGTGGTGTGTCCGTGTGTCGTATTCAATCTCATCCTGGATGAACTGGAAGCCAGGAAGTCCTGCACTATCAAATGGCAAGTGGTCCGTCCCGCCGGTGTTTCTTTTGGTTACCGTGGTCGCGCCAAGGTCAGCGAATGGCTTGAACCACTCCGTAAAGATTGGGATGACTGCTTCATTCCCTTGTGCGTAGATTCCACGCAGCTTGCCGGTTCCATTGTCGATGTTGTAGTAGCCAGCGACCTTTGCATGCTCAGGCTTTGGCTCAGTCTTGGTTCCAAAGTGCTGCTTGACATAGGCACTTGACCCAAAGATACCCTGCTCCTCACCGCTCCACAGTGCAACACGAATCGTACGCCGTGGCTTGAGTCCCGTGGCCTTCAGAATACGAACGGCTTCCATCATCACTGCAACGCCCGCACCATCGTCAGTGGCACCGGTTCCACCATGCCACGAGTCGATATGGCCACCACAGAGAACGACTTCATCCTTGAGGTCTGAGCCTTCAATCTCGGCGATTGTGTTATAGACCTGACTATTGTCATCCCCGTAGAAGCGGACCTTGCTCTCAACAGCAAGCTTTACGGGCTCGCCAGCCTTGACCATCCGGGCGATGCGGTTGTAGTGCTCGACAGCAACCGCGATCTGAGGAATCATCAACTTTTCAGCTTCTTTTTTCCATGGCTGAACACGCCGTGTGACGGTTGGATTGAAAGGAGCATTTGGGTCACGCTTAGGCGCTGGAGCATTGTTTGGCTTTGTAGGTACGGTTGCCTGCTGGACAAACAAGGTACCGCCATCACCACGAGCTGCATCCAACACAACGGCTGCACCCTGCTCTTTGCAGAACGAAAGAATGCGAGCGCTCATCGTACGCTGACGTTGCATCTGCTGCATCCGGTCGCGCTGCTCGGCCGTCATGTCATTGGTGGTAACCGGAGTTCCCGCCGTTACACCTGGGGTTCCCGTGATACCAGCTCGGCGTCCAGTCCCCGCGTTGTTGACCATTTGCGCCAGCTGCTCATCCGTCCAGCGGACACCCTCTGCCGCAAAGTGAGCCGGAACTTCGCGGATTGGGCTGATGAGAACAGCCTTGCCGTGCAGTTTGCCTTCGTATTGCTTGAGCTCATCTTCTGAGCCAGCCTCCACGACGACAACATCTACGGTTCCGGTAAACCCGGTCGACCAGGCTTTTGCGATACCAATCACCGGGAATGCCGTTGGCGCAGTCACCTGAAGGGAAAAGCGCTCCTGCGTCCAGCCGCGGCCAAATGGCCCCCAAGGCTCAAGAGCGGCATTGGTAAGGCCCCAATCAGCCATTGTCTTGCGCGTCCACTCGTTTGCACGCAGGAGTCCAGGAGATCCGGTAAGACGTGGGCCGATGACTTCTGTAAGGTATTCAAGTGTCTCAGGAAGCTGCGACCGGGTCAGTCCCTCCCGACGAACCTTGGATACCACATCCGGGTTGATGGCTTCCTGAGCACTTACCGGTGCAGAGATCGAAAAGGCTGCGAGACTCAGTGCAGTCGCAAGCGTAACGACGGCTGCCCTGCGGGAGAT
>CAIRTT010000352.1 GCA_903881535.1 uncultured Armatimonadota bacterium | reverse complement strand
TCACCGGGTTTTCATGCACCCTGGGAAACTCCCGTACTTTGGCGGTGTTGCCCTGAGCTACGCGGCGTTAACATATCTACGTAGCGATGTCCGGTGTGACTGCCGGTTCCGCCACATTGATGTTCCTCATTTATGGCCCGCAGCTTGCTGCGGGCTTTTTCTTTGCCCGCTTGGCTTTCGTGCACCGACCAGCTTCGATCCACCTCGAACGAAAGCCTACCGATTTTGCCATCACGCTATAATCACCGGGTTTTCATGCACCCTGGGAAACTCCCGTACTTTGGCGGTGTTGCGCAGAGCTGCGCAGCGCTACCATGTCTACGTAGCGATGTCCGGTGTGACTGCCGGTTCCGCCACATTGATGTTCCTCCTTTATGGCCCGCAGCTTGCTGCGGGCTTTTTCTTTGCCCGACCAACTTTTTGGTCATCTACAATACATTACGAAACTTATGTAAGTTGTCCGGTATTTTGGCGGTGTCTGGAAGGGTTGTTAATTGATACAAACAACACGTGGCGTCGCACTGGAGAGACTAACGGTGCGTGCCACCCCCGAGAACCGATTGCCAGCATCCGCTGGCCAGCTTCAATTCTAATATACGAACGTACACCGATCTCTGGCAGGTAAACTGGATACATGCAAAATCCATCCGCCAACCTGTCCCTCACTTACCCCCGCCGGAAAACCCGCAGCGTACGCGTTGGCAAAGTGTGGATTGGCTCGGAACACCCCGTCGTCGTTCAGAGCATGATCACTGAAGAGACAAAAAATGTGGATTCATGCGTTCGCCAAATCACCGAGATGGCCCGCAAAGGCGCCGAGCTCGTCCGTGTTACGACGCCATCCATCATGGAAGCCAACAAGCTCGGTGAAATCAAGGCAAAGCTAGAAGCCCGGTTGGTGGATGTTCCCATCGTCGCCGATGTTCACCACCAAGGCAGCGACATCGCACGCACCGTCGCCGAATTCGTTGATAAAGTTCGTATCAACCCTGGACTCTTTGTCTTCAATAAACATACGGGACGTGTTGATTTCACCGATGCTGAACACGATGAGCAACGCGCCGCCATCGAGGAATCACTCATCCCCGTCCTCGAAGTTGTCAAACGCCGCGACATCGCGATGCGTATCGGGGTCAACCATGGCTCGCTCGCCGAGCGGATGTTGGTGACATACGGCGATACTCCGGAGGGGATGGTCGAGAGTGCCATGGAGTACCTCCGCATCTGCCAAAAACATGACTACCACAACCTTGTTATTTCCCTCAAGGCATCTCGTGTGCCGATTATGCTTGCTGCTAACCGCTTAATGGCCCGCCGTATGGCCGAAGAAAACATGGACTTTCCGCTCCACCTTGGCGTGACGGAAGCAGGGGATGGCCAGTACGCACGCATCAAGTCAACCGCCGGCATTGCAACCCTGCTCGCCGAAGGGATTGGCGACACGATTCGCGTAAGCCTTTCCGAAGACCCCATCATGGAGCTTCCCGTTTGCTACGAAATCCTCCAAGCACTGGGTCTTCGAAAAACCCAAGTTGAGTTCATCGCTTGCCCAAGCTGCGGACGTACCAAGTTTGACCTCCCTAGCGTCCTCGCCAAGGTGAAAGCAGCCACACAGCACCTCGTCGGTCTCGATATCGCTGTCATGGGATGCATTGTGAATGGTCCTGGCGAAATGGCGGATGCCGACTATGGCTACGTTGGAAAAGCCGGTGGCAAAATCACGCTGTATCGCAAGCGGGATGAAATCCGGACCGTTGATCAAAGTGTTGGCGTCGAGGAACTCGTTAGCCTCATCAAGGAAGATGGCCGCTGGCAGGAGCCAAAGCCGATCGTTTAACCCTGATGTTCATCATTATAAAGGCCAAAGATAACCGTGTGTGGTCGGCTTTGTCCGCACGCTTGGAGCCAAATGATGAATATTCGGGTTGTCAATTCGATACTGTTTTCGGCACTGCTTGTCGCTACACCAACCGTTGCGCATGCACAGTCCAGTCTGACCATTGGTCAGGATGCACGGGCGATGGCGATGGGCGGCGCTGGTATCGGGGCCGGAATCACCGGTCTTGCAAACCCAGCCGTTTTGGCCCGCGGACGGGATATCCGCCTCCAAACGCCACGTGTCGGTCTCCGGGCTGGTGGTGCAATCGGCAATATTGGCAACCTCTCGGACACAGCTGACTTCTTCAATAAATCTGGCACGGCGCTCGAAGATCAAGTGTCGTTTCTTGCACGGACTTATGCAACGCAGAGCAGTACCTTTGGTTTGAATCTTGGGACAGCCTTCCAAGTTGGTAGCCTTGAAATCGGGGCAAGTGGTGTCGCTAGCGGCAAACTGAATCCCAATGCCGCATTGCAAAACTGGGCAAATGCCGGCGGCATCGGACTGATTCCAAATGGTGCGGGTGCAGAAGTGTCCGGTGTTGGCGTGTATACACTGCCATCCGTTGGTTTGGGACTTCAGCTTCCAGCGGTTCGAATGGGAATCGGAAAGTCCGCACCTGTGGTCAAAATGGCCGTTGGTGCCCGTGTCAAGCTCCTCAATGCTGTCTACTCCCGCTACGAGGCGACTGTTTTCAGTAATGGTGAGTTCACATCCGGGCCAGGCTCTGAGCTTGGCGGAGAGAGTAACCTCTCACGCACAGGCATCGCCACGGATATCGGCGTCACCGGGTCTACAAAACTCCTCGGCGCAGATTGGTCCGCTGGGTTTGTAACGCAGAATTTTGTCAAGCCTGACTTGACATTCCGTGACCAAAACAATGTGTTGATTGATCCACTGGTGCAGACAACGACAGTGGGTGTCGCGATGCGTAAGAGTGGGTTGACGCTCGCCGGCGACATCGCCGAATTCTTCGGACGCCAAGATGTACGTCTCGGCGCGGAGCAGCGCCTCGGACCGCTAGCGCTGCGTGCCGGGTATTCGAGCAGCCGTGGCTCTACCTATGGGGTTGGACTCTTTGGCCTTGATGTCGCATTTGGCAAGGGGCAGCCCCTTGAGCTGGTGAAGTCCATCCGCTTCTAGTTTCATCGTCTTGGTCATTTTCAGACTGTAATGCGGCTCCGAACAACGGAGCCGCATTTTGCATTTGCCTTGTGAGTCGAAAGGTCATGCATCGTCGGCTATGATGTCACATCAATCGCTGTGACGAAGGAGTCTCAAACATGGCTGAGTGGCCGCAGGCTGGTGGACCGGATGGAAGCTGGACGACGAAGGAGCGCGCACCGCATCGCTGGAGCGTAGCGGAAAATCGCAATATTCTGTTCAAAACCGAGCTTCCTGAGACAGGGCAATCTGGCATCGCCAAAGTTGGTGACCGCCTCTACTTCACCACCATGGAGCCACTTCGGAATGCACGCGCGCGCAAGGATGGCGGAAATGTTGTCGGGCATGCAGCAGATGCAAGCACCGGCGAGATTCTTTGGTCTGTCGACCTCCCGGCGAAGGAAGAGAGCCCATATGCGTATGGCTTTTCGGACTCCAGTACACCTACTCCGGTCACCAATGGAACACACATCTGGTTTACCAACTCGAGTGGGCATATTGTTTGCTGTACGTCGGATGGCAGCGTTGTGTGGCGCCGAACCTGGGACCCGTCGACGGGGCGGCCTTTCAACAAGCAATATGAACCCATCCTTCACGGAAACACACTGGTCTCCGTAGAGCCGCGTGATTTGCGTGATCCACGCCGCCAAGCAGATGCCTGGAACCACCTCCGTGGAATCGATGCCAAAACGGGTAAGACGCTCTGGGTCTCCGATGATGGCCTGACCCACTACAACACCCCTGTGCTTGGCAAGACGCATACTGGCCAGCCGGCGGTGATGATCGGCCGCGGCGGCCACCACGATGTCCCGGAAGGTCCAAGCGGTCTCTCCCTCGTGTCCCTCGCAAAGGGCTCCGAAGGTAAAACCATCTGGAAAGCGGACATCCCCGGCAAAGCGCTCTACAACATGCACTGGAACCGTGACCGTGCATACTGGCTCGATGAAGACACAGGCACTCACCGTGTGCTCGACAGCCGAACGGGAAAGGAAATCGCCGTTCACAAGCTCGGTGAGAATGCAACTGTTCGGAGCTACGACAAAGGATCTAAGCGGTATGTGACTGAGCAAAATGTAAACATCAAGGCAAAGGGCTTCCGCGTCTTCCCAGCCTGGTTCTCTAACATCGTGGTCGGAGACTGGCACTGGTTCCTCTGCTTCAGCTCTATCCGCGCTGAGTATGGCGGTGGCCCGGTTGGTCCTCTGTATTCCGTCGGGCGTGTCAACACGAAGACTGGCGCGACCGAGTACCTCGAGCTGCCAACGGCTCCAGGCGTCTATGGCACCAATGTCGAAGCGCGAACCATCAACAGCCGTGGCATCGATGTCGCATCGGATACGCGTTCCAAGCGGGATGGCTGGTATTGGTGCTTTATCGGCAGCCCGGTGGTTGCGGGTGGTGCAATCTATTGGACAATGATGAATGGCACAACGTATGTCCTCAATGGGAATGTGCGTACCCTTGATGAGCGGGCAATTCTTGGAGTGAACGATCTCGGGTCCGTTGGTGGGACGTGGAGTCTGAATACACCAACGCCCGTGGATGGCAAGCTCTACCACCGGACGATGACACAGCTCATTTGTATTGGATGATCAGCTGTCTGCAGTAAAAAACAACCCCGGCATTTTTAGAATGCCGGGGTTTTGATTTCTGAACAAATGCCTGAACTTAGCTGGCTTCTTCCTTCGGGCTGTATTCCCGGACACTGAAGAAGTACAGGCTGAGCCCAAGGCAGACCAACGTGATGATAGGGATGGCAAACCATGCCGTAATCGTTGGGATGGAAACTGGGTTAAATGCCATCAGGATTTCGGAGATGTCACCGCCTCCACCACCACCACCGGTTTCGGTCG
>CAIRTT010000351.1 GCA_903881535.1 uncultured Armatimonadota bacterium | reverse complement strand
TCACCGGTAACTTGCGTTGATAATACGTGCAGTGACAGCTGCTGTGTGTCGATACCATCCACTGGCGAGGTTTTCGGCCTGGCCTCCTGGTGCATTGGTCGACAGAAACACCTGACTCCTATAATCCCCGGGGGCGAGGCGAGCAGCGCTCACGACAAACGGGATTCTGCCTGTTCCATTTGGAGCAATCACAATCGGTAGAGGTATCTGGCGAACATTGAGCCAAGGGTGCTGGGTGGCGACGACCCGAATGAGTAATGTCGCCTCGCCTGTATTGCGAATAGACAGATTCAGCTCGCCGCCACTCCCTGCAACAATGGTGCAGCGATCGAGCTGATCACAAACCAGCCTTGGATGTCCTTTGTCGACACGCGTTCCTGGCAATCCACTCTGCATGTCGCCCGCGCTGGGTTGACCACCGGCTTTGGTGATACTGTCCATCGCGATTCCGTCCAGGCCTTCAAGGACCTCCCGGATAGCGGCAAGTGTCTCGCAGCGCAACACAAGTCCTTCAACACGGGCACGTACAACTGGGCTTGCAAAGGGACCAGATTTTGGAAGAAGAGCGATTACCAGCTTGGTCACAGCGGCAATATCAGATGCGGGCCCAGCTCCAGGTCCGTATACAGTTGCATGGTGTGCCGCCATGGGGTCGCAGATGCCTCCATCGGTAATGTACATCCGTAGGTCATCCCCGACGATTAAGTTGTCCAAGGAAAGCCCACCATGTACTGCTCCCACAGCGTGAAAAGCGGCTAGTCCATCTAGGAGTGGCACAATCCAGCGCCGAAGCGTCTCCGTATCCGCACGCCCGCCGACACCCATCCAATACTGGCGGAGATTCTTTCCCTTAAGGACATCCCTGACGGTGTAGATATTGTCATCAATGAGCATCCAACGGCGGAACGGTACAACCGTTTGATGGACGGCATCAAGCGCTGTCGTCAGTCGACTTTGTGCCACTTGTGTGTTGGGTATCCGCCGAACCATCACCGGGCGACCCGTGCGTTTATCCGAGCCAATCCACGCAGTTACATCGGGCTGGGGCGTTGCCATGATTCCGGCATTTTCAATCTGCTTTACCAGAAAAGCAGGGAGAACATCAGACACTTAGAGCACCCCTGTCATGCGTAGGGCGTAGAGCACGCCACGTGTGGTTGCAAGGAACACATTGCCATCGGCATACGCCATTGGGACACTGACTTGAGGCCCGCCACCGCCAGCATCGTAGACATCATCCACTGCCATCCCGGCCGCCAAGCGATGCAAGCGTGCATCCCGTCCTGCAAAGAGAAAGCCATCTGGGGCGACAATCGGTTGCGCGCGCACTGGACCGCGGCTGGTGCGCTGGACCGGTTGCCCAGTTTCGCGGCTGACAAGGCAAAGGCCCTCAACAGTCGGAACGGCAAGAACACTGTCCCCGATGCTGGGCGTACCTGTAATGGCGCCGCCAAGAACAGGTGATTCCCAGATGAGTGTCCCGCTCGTCATCATCAGTGCACGCAGAATGCCATCGTGGCCGCCGGAATAAACCACGCCATCCGCGATAACGGGAGCCGCATCAAAGCAGTCAGCCAGCTGTGTGTACCAAAGCGTGTCCCCCGTAGATGCGTTTACCGCAAGGACACCGCCGGTGTCATCGTGGACGACAATTGTATTCCCACCGGCAGCGGGTGTGCACTCCGGACGGCCAGTCAGCGGAACCTCAAACTTGATACGACCGCCATCCGTGGTGAGCATAACCAAGCGTCCTGCATGGATGCCATCCGCGACCGGAACGGCAACGGTTGCCAAGTTCACCGGAATGACCGAGCCGTAAACGGAGCCACCGATATCCACCAGCCAGCGCCGCGTCCCGCGTATCGCATCGATCGCAAGCACGCTTCCATTCACCAAACCTGCCACGACAAGCTCGCCGACGATACAAACTCCGCCGCGATCCGGGTGAACTGGCGCCGCCAGCACATATGGATCCCAAATGGGCATGCCTGATTCGACATCAAATGCGTGCAGCAAATGCTCGCCATCCCCGGTCGTGCTTGCAGCATAGACAACACCGAACGCGGTCACCACAGATGACCATTGCAAACGCCGGAGCGGATTGGTCTGCAGCATTAACGGGAATTGCCAAATCAGGGCACCGGCACCAAGAGGCACATCAGCGTTGCTCGTGTGTTGACTGTTTCCGCCAAGGGTGACCCAGTCTTCGCTCGCCCGGATGATGTGACTTGGGCTGACAAGACAGGTTCGAACCCGCCAGGTATTCAGAACACCACAGTGAGGGCACGGGCGCAGGCGCTCAAAACAATGGATACAAACTGTCGGGGGTTTGGCACCACGATGGCTTGGAATATGTAGAACGCGTTTACAACATGGGCAAACGGCGACGGGAAGCTGGACAGGAATGTTTGCTGTCCGTTCGACACGTACACCTGCCGTGTTTTGTTGCTCAAACGTTATTTGCAGCTCGCCGATCGGAGGCCGGCCCCCTTCGACCATCCGCTTCGCCGCAGCGATATCCACAGTGACATTTGCAGCGATGCTCTCGCCCGCCGCAAGCGCAAATGTTTTCGGCACGAACGACAGCCACGACTCAGTCGCTGTAACAGAAACACGCAGGGTGCCACGCCCAGCAGCCGCATTGAAACCAAGCGCCTCATCGAAAAAGCCACCGGAAACAAATGCTTCCGCCGGCAATTTTATGGACATACTGTTCCACGGGAGTTCGTCTGATTCGGTCATGCGCTGTAGGAGAGTGTAGCGGGGTCGATATGCCCCGTCAAGCCTATCCGGCGCAACTTCGACCCGAGGCGTAGAATGTAACAATGAGCAAGGGAATAGTCCTCGCAGGTGGTAGTGGAACACGCCTGTACCCAGCAACAAAAGCCGAATCAAAGCAATTGATGGCTGTCTACGACAAGCCGATGGTTTACTACCCGCTTTCGACCCTGATGTTGAGCGGAATCCGGGACATCATGCTTATCAGTACCCCTGATGACCTGCCTCTGTTTGAACGCCTCCTCGGGGATGGGAGTGCGTACGGAATTAATCTGCAATACGCCGTCCAGCCGCGCCCTGAAGGCTTGGCACAGGCATTTCACATTGCGAAAGACTTCATCGCAGGCGGACCAGCAGCCCTTGTCCTCGGCGACAATGTCTTCTACGGCCACGGTCTTCCCGAACAGCTCCGACGAGCCGCTACCCGCGAGTCCGGTGCAACCGTCTTCGGTTACCACGTCGCAGATCCAGAGCGCTACGGCGTAATGGACTTTGATGCATCCGGACGCGTCATCTCCATTGAAGAAAAACCCGAACAGCCAAAGTCAAACTACGCTGTTGTAGGTCTGTACTTCTATGACAGTGACATCACCGATGTCGCAGCTGCCGTAAAACCAAGCCATCGCGGTGAGCTGGAAATCACCACTGTCAACCAGATGTACCTCGCCAAAAATGATCTCCACGCGGAGATTCTTGGCCGCGGAACCGCTTGGCTCGACACCGGCACCCACGATGCCCTCCTCGAAGCAGGTAACTTTGTCGCTGCCATCGAGCGAAGGCAAAGCCTGAAAATCGCCTGTCTTGAGGAAATCGCACTGCAAAGCGGCTGGATTTCTGCACAAGATGTCATTGCAGGAGCAGATGCCCTCGGTAAAACAGGCTATGCCTCTTACCTGCGTCGTATCGCAAGCGAATCCAAACCTAACCTCCCGGAGACCAGATAAGTTATGGCCGAACGCCTGTCCACATCCGCCATCCACCCCGACTACGCAAGTGTCCTGACCACGCAGAGCTATGCCCCCCGCACAAACATCGAGGGTGTCAAGATCATCGAGCTGCGTACCTTCCAGGATGATGGTGGCGCCTTCGCTGAAATTATCCGCCTCGATCAAAATGGCCGCCTCGTAGCAATCCCTGACTTTCAAGTCTTGCAGTCCTCATGGTCTGTCGTGCAGGTAGGGGCTATCAAGGCTTTTCATATTCACTACAACCAGGATGATGTCTGGTTTGTCCCACCGACGGAGCGCTTGCTGGTTGGCCTCGTGGATGCCCGCGCGGACAGCCCAACCCTGAATGCACAAATGCGCCTTCTCCTCGGCGGCGGCGTCTCGCGCCTCCTCTTCATCCCACGCGGCGTCGCACACGGCTGTGCAAATGTTGGTAACACCACCAGCCAGCTGGTTTATTTTGTGAACCAGCATTTCGATGCAACCGCGCCAGATGAACATCGCCTGCCATTTGACATCGTTGGCAAAGACTTTTGGGAAATGACCCCCGGTTAGATACCGCTTCTGTTTGGTAGGATAGACGCGCTATGAAAAACACATGTGCCGCGTGCGGCGGTCAAATGCACAAAGGCCGCCTTCAGGTTGGTAATGGGGATGCTCGCATTACAATCACGGGTAAGGCATCCGATGACTTTCTCGGTGTTGCTTCCGTAACGACATCCCCTGTCACAGCAAAAGTCTGCGAAATGTGCGGGCGCATCGATTTGTTCGCCACCAATCTGCAAGACCTGCTCAGCATTGACTGAATTCCCAAAAGCAAAGTGGGGAAGCTACCAAGCAGAGTTCGTCCTCAGCACGGATGCACCCGTTACCCACGTTGTCGTCTTTCCATTTTACGGGGACCTCATCGTGCTCGCGGAAATTATCAACCGTGGATGGTGCACGCCCAGCGGACACATCGAGCCGGGTGAACAGCCAGAAGCTGCCGCACACCGCGAGGCGATGGAAGAAGCAGGAATCGAGCTCGGCCCGCTGACTAAGCTGGGAGCATTTGTCCTGACTGCCGAAGATGGTACGGCTGGGGCAGCCAATGCTTACATTGCGTCGGTCACCAAAATGCACGATGCCCCTACAGGAAGCGATTCTCAAGGAAGGGCGTTGTTTCACGTCGAAGATGTGAGTGAGACGTACTACCACTGGGATGCCTTACTGGATGCGGCCTTTCAATATGCTTGGTTACGAGCACAAAAGGACCTGCGTATTGGTTACCCAATCCCTGCCAATATCGGTGATGGCGGTATACCACCTGAAATGTGACAGGTCTGCAGGATGACAGGTACACTCGTGTGGCCCACATCCCGACCGTGGGCGGTATGAGCCCTATGGAAATCGAACCCGTCACCGACAGCCGCATCCCTATCATTATTGATGGCCCTGCAATCCGCATTCGCGGCGCACGCCAGAACAACCTCAAGAACATCGATATCGATATTCCAAGGGACAAACTGGTGGTTATCACCGGCCTCTCGGGTAGTGGAAAGTCTTCCTTGGCGTTTGACACCCTCTATGCAGAGGGCCAACGCCGCTACGTAGAGTCCCTTTCAGCCTACGCAAGGCAGTTCCTCGGTCAGATGGACAAACCGGATGTCGACCAAATTGAAGGTCTTTCCCCTGCAGTTGCCATCGACCAGAAATCCACCAGCCGTAACCCACGCTCAACCGTAGCCACCGTCACGGAGATTTACGACTACCTCAGACTTCTGTACGCACGTGCTGGACGCCCACACTGCCCGCAGTGTGGCAAACCCGTCAGTCAGCAGCAGCCAAGTCAGATTGTCGACCAGCTGATGCAGCTTCCGGAAGGCACGCGGATGCAGCTGATGGCGCCGATTGCCCGTGGCCGTAAAGGCGAGTACCGCAAAGAGCTCGAGGATATTCGCAAGGAAGGCTATGTCCGCGTCCGCATCGATGGCACCATTTTCGACATTTCGGAAGAAATGCCAATCCTCGATCGCTACAAGCAACACGATCTCGACATCGTTGTGGACCGCGTTGTCGTACGCGCAGGTACAGAAAAGCGTCTCGCGGATTCGATCGAGTCAACGCTAAAGCGTGGCAATGGCGTTTTAGTCATCGAAATCGTGGATGGCGAATGTCATACATACAGCGAAAAGTTCGCCTGTACCGACTGCGGCATCAGCCTCCCAGAGATCGAGCCCCGGACATTTTCCTTCAACAGCCCCTATGGTGCTTGTCCAAAGTGTCATGGACTTGGAACTCAGGCAGAGTTCGACCCGGCACTGATTGCTCCTGATCACACTATGTCGATCGGGGCCGGCGCTCTACGGTACTTTGTCTATAAATCCGGCAAGCAAATCATGTCGGATTCACGAACCGCCCTTTTTGCAGCCGTAGCAACATCGCTTGGCTTCACCATGGAAACTCCGCTCAAAGACCTGACTCCTGAGCAGCTCCATGCGGTTTTCTATGGTGTCAAAGGCAATGTTGCGATGGAACATCGTAACCGCTGGGGCAAGACACGCTACTTTGACACAGAGTATGCCGGTGTTTTGTCAATCCTTGAGCGTCACCTCGCCGAGACCACAAGCGACTTAGTCAAGGCAGACCTCGAACAATATCGTCGGCAGCGCCCATGCCCTGACTGTAAGGGAAAACGTCTCAAACCCGAGGCGCTTAGCGTCAAGGTTGGAGACACCGACATTAGTACCCTGACAGGGTTCAGTGTCGAAAAAATGGTGATCTTCTTCGATGGCCTGACACTCACGAACCGGGAAGCCATCATCGCGAAGCAGATTGTCAAGGAAATCCGTGAGCGGCTTGGCTTCCTCTTTTCGGTCGGCCTTGGCTACCTCACCATGGACCGGAGCGCGAACACACTCGCTGGAGGCGAAGCACAGCGCATCCGCCTCGCGACACAGATCGGTTCTGGCTTGATGGGTGTTCTGTACATCCTGGATGAACCATCTATCGGGCTACATCAACGCGACAACACCAAGCTAGTACAAACGCTCACGCGCCTGCGTGACCTTGGAAATACGATTCTTGTAGTTGAGCATGATGAAGAAACGATGGCTGCCGCGGACTGGCTGATCGATATTGGACCAGGAGCAGGTGTTCACGGAGGCCGTGTTGTGGCAGAAGGCCCACCAGCCGACATCCTGAATGCCCCGGAATCCGCCACGGCCGCGTTCTTGTCGGGTCGTCGGGAAATCGCAATCCCTAAAATACGCCGGGAAGGCAACGGCAAATCACTCATCCTCAAAGGTGCTAGGGGCCATAACCTCAAAGGCGTGGATATTGAGATCCCGCTTGGCTCGCTGGTCTGTATCACTGGCGTCTCTGGTTCCGGTAAGTCCACGCTCATCCAGGAGACGCTGTATCCAAAGTTGATGCAGCAGATTTATCGCTCACACATGATTGCCGAAGCACACGATTCGCTTACCGGCATCGAGCACATTGAGAAGATTGTCGATATTGACCAGTCTCCCATCGGCCGCACACCACGCTCGAACCCAGCGACGTACACGGGCTGCTTTGATGTCATCCGGGATCTCTACGCATCCACCCAGGAAAGCCGTGTACGCGGCTATGGCCCAGGGCGCTTTTCGTTTAATGTCAAGGGTGGCCGCTGCGAGGCGTGCAAAGGCGACGGCATCCTCAAAATCGAGATGCAGTTCCTGCCAGATGTCTACGTTCCCTGCGAAGTCTGTAATGGAAAGCGCTACGCCCGTGAGACGCTGGAAGTCAAATACAAAGGAAAGTCGATCGCCGAAGTCCTCGATATGACTGTTGGGGAAGGCGTCGAGTTCTTCTCGGCGGTTCCGAGCATTGCGAGAAAGCTCCAGACTATCGCCGATGTCGGCCTCGACTACATCAAGCTTGGGCAGCCGGCGACCACGCTCTCTGGCGGCGAAGCGCAGCGCGTCAAGCTGGCGACTGAGCTCGGCAAGAAGCTGCAAGCGAAGACGTTGTACATCCTCGATGAGCCAACGACAGGTCTGCACTTTGCGGACATCGAAAAGCTCCTCCTCCTCCTGCAACGCCTTGTAGATGCCGGCTCAACCGTCCTGGTCATCGAGCATAACCTTGATGTCATCAAATGTGCGGACTGGATTGTCGACATGGGCCCAGAGGGTGGTGATGGAGGTGGATTGGTCATTGCCAAGGGAACTCCTGAAGATATCGCTAAGGTGAAGGCGAGCTATACCGGTCAGTACCTCAAACACGTCCTGAACGGTAAAAGCCTGGTCAAAAGAGCGTAATCGCAATCATGCCACCGCAGTTTCGTCTCCGAAACCCGACGGTGGCCGATGCTCCTTTTATTATCTGGCTTGATACACCCGCGGCCGTTCGCGAGCATGTCCTGATGGCTACGCCTCCGACACTTGAGCAGGCTGAGAGTGTCATCGAGCGGTGGCTGACGTTTGATGATCCCTATGGATACTTCATCATCGAATTTAGGAGTGACAATCGCCCCGTCGGCTGGGTCCATGCAAAGCCATGTGTTCATATAGATGGAGCCATCGAGCTTGGCTGGCGCCTCCACCCGGATGCGTGGGGCAACGGGATTGCGACATCGGCAGCAAGGTTGCTGATAGCCCAGTTTCGGGCGGAGAATCCCAGCGTGATGTTTACTGCCACCACACTGCCTGCTAACGAGCGGAGCAAGGGGGTGATGGAGCGACTTGGGATGACGCTGCACAGCAGCTATCTCCACGCCGATCTCCATCCAGCACTTCTTTACAACCTTGAACCGGGCATCAACGTGGAATAATAACTTCGTGAGTTTGGAGGGATTGATCATGAAAGCATTAGTGGTTTATGGCGGCTGGGATGGACATCAGCCAAAGGAAGTCGCAGCGATTTACACTGAGCTGCTCGAGAAACATGGCTTTTCGGTTACCGTATCCGACACACTGGATGCCTATGCTACAGAAGACCTGACAACGTATCGCCTGATTGTTCCGATCTGGACGATGGGCACCATCACCCCCGAACAGCTGAATCCGTTGCTCGCAGCGGTAAAGGGCGGCGTTGGTATCGCGGGTTGCCACGGCGGAATGTGCGACAGCTTCCGAGCTGAAACCGAGTATCAGTTCATGACCGGCGGCCAGTGGGTCTCACATCCGGGCGACAATGGCGTGAATTACACTGTTGATATCCGTGTGCCAGATCACTTCATCACCAGCGGCTCACCGAACATGTTTACCGTCGTCTCCGAGCAGTACTACATGCACGTCGATCCTGCTGTCCATGTTTTGGCAACAACGCGCTTCCCGGTCGCCGATGGACCTCACGTCCGCAACGGCGTTGTGGACATGCCAGTTGTGTGGACGAAGTGGTACGGCGATGGTCGCGTTTCGTACAACGGCCTCGGGCATGACAACGCCGTGGTTTCCCAGCCAGAAGTCCTGCGTCTCCTTGAGCGCGGTTGTCTCTGGGCTGCTGGCCTCGATCACTAGCCATACGTGTATCCACCGATAGCATCGCACGCTGAGCCTTCAGGTTTCCTAGATGTCGCCTTTGATTGGGTAGATGAACCGCTGATCGCGATCGAAGAAACTACACGCCTTGTGCTGGATCCCGTGTATGCGCGAGCAGGTGCGCCAGTACTAACGCATGCGATGCTCCTCCGGGAAAGCGTTGTGCATCGGCTTCACAGTGCAATTTCGATGTTACCGGCAACACTTGGGATGATTGTTTTGGATGCACACCGACCACTCAATGTGCAGGCATGGCTTTGGAATGAGATGGTTACGATTGTAAGCAGCGAGCATCCTGAGTGGGACGACCCTGCGATCAATGCCCATGCGCGACGCTTTGTTGCCTATCCAGAGCTCTTTCCAAACCGCCCAACGCCGCATAGCACAGGTGGCGCGGTAGATGTGACGATATTTGACATTGCAACCGGTGATGTCTTGGACATGGGAAGTGGCTTTGATGAGCCGGTTGAAGCAAGTGTCTGTGACTACTATGAACGGCATCCGCATGCAGTCTACACGGAGCGGCGGCGCTTGCTCTTCCACGCGATGACGACGAGTGGGTTTGCGAACTATCCTGGTGAGTGGTGGCACTTCGAGTATGGAACGCTGCGTTGGGCGGCGGCAACGGATGCACAAGCAGCCATATACAATGCGGTGTGAGGTTTAGATAAATGACAACTCCTGATGGTAGCCAGCTCCTTGCCGTGTTTCCTGCGGGCCCGGATGGAAATGCCCTTGATATCGCTGAATCACTCCTCGATCAGCTTCATCTCAGCGTCGTTGACATCGGTCTCGACCCGATCACTGAGTGTGTTGAGGTACGGATGATAGCGAGTTCAGCCACGGAGGACCGTCTTCTGACGCATTGTCTGGAGCGCGGCATCGATGTCCGCACGGAGTGGATTTCCGGTTGACAGGCTTTCGGGAGAATCTCCCGGCCTATTTGGATTACTTGCGGAATGAACGTGGCCTCGCGACGAACACCATTTTTGCCTACGCGAGAGACTTGGACGATTGGTTTACCAGTGGATTCGCTCTCGACCCGAGCGGCATAACAGGCTGGCTGAGTAGCCGAAAATCAGGCGGATACAAGTCCACATCCATTGCCCGCCGCCGTGCAGCACTGTCATCCTTTTGTCGCTATCTCCGTCGTCAGGGCTATATTCCGAACAATCCTGTAACCGCTGCCGGCAGAACACGTGCCGTTAAACCGACGCTTCCAAAAACGCTGAATGAGGCTGAAGTTGTTCGCCTCTTACAAGCACCGGACAGGACGACGATCAAGGGTCTGCGTGATGCGGCAATCTTGGATGTCATGTATTGCTGCGGCTTGCGTGTCTCGGAGTGTGCTGAGCTACGCTGGCATTCGGTGGACATGTCTGGTGGCTGGCTTCGGATTCTGGGCAAGGGTGACAAGGAGCGGATGGTCCCTGTGGCAGCGACATCACTTGCCCTCTTGGAGCAGCTACGAAACACCGCAGCGGCTCCACTTTCGCGAACATCCAATGTCTTCGGTCTAACCCGGTCGCAAATATGGAGGCTTGTTAAGCGCTACAGCGTGGCAGCAGATCTTCCCCGGCATCCGAGTCCACACTGGCTTCGTCACAGCTTTGCAACACATTTGCTCAATGGTGGAGCTGATATCCGGATTATTCAAGAGTTACTGGGCCATGCCCGTATTACGACAACGCAGATTTACACTCATGTTGCCCTCGATCGTCTTCGGAGCGTGTACAAGCTGACGCATCCGAGAGCGTAGCGATGACAAAGAAAAGCCCGCCCTTGCGTTAGCAGGGGCGGGCTGGAAGTATCCGTAACGCGTTACTTCTTTACATTTACCGCAGGCGGGTTGAGCGTAATCGTTGCCTTCTGGACCAAGCCCTGAAGCCACTGCTGCATACCAGTGCCGGTAGTCGTCAGCTTTTTAATTTCTTCTGCCTTGAACTTAGCCTTTTCAGCAGCGGATGCTTCCTTGCCACGCTTGACTAGCTTGAGGACATGGAAACCATACTGTGTCTTGACCAAGGGGCTTATCTCGCCCTCTTTGGCGAGGTTGAAGGCCGCGGTCTCGAATTCAGGGACCATCATCCCTGTTCGGCCAAACCATGGAAGCGCACCACCTTCAGCACCAGATGCTTTGTCATCAGAGTACTTCTTGGCAGCATCTTCGAAGGTCATTTTGCCGGCCTTGACGTCAGCGACGATGCCTTCGAGGCGTGTCCGCTGCTCATCTTCCTTCTTCTTCTGATCCGCTGGGGACAATGGCTTACCATCTGGACCCGGCTGGTTCATCGTAAGGAGGAGGATATGCTCGACCTTAACTTGGGCTTCAAGCGTTGGAACCTGCTTCTCAACTTGCTTGGCATAAGCCTTTTGGGAAAGAATTTGCAAGCGAACACCCCACTCAACTTCAGCCTCAGTCAGTCCATAGCGTGACGTGATTTCAGTGAATGTCTGTGGGCTTCCTGTCTGGGATGCCATATTTGCGACGATGCGCTGCTTCTCAGTCTTCACCTTCTCAGCAATATCCTTAGGATCGATGGTGGCTCCTGCCTTGCGGGCTTCTTCCTCGATGATGGCGTACTGAATCAGCTTTTGTACGGTGTCCCGAGCGCCGGTTCGGTTGATGAGGTCAACCAGTTCCTGTGTCGTGATGTCCCGGTTGTTTACCCGAGCTACTATCGTTGCCGGAAGCACGACTTTCTTTGGAGCGACAACTGTGGGCTTCACAGGAGGCTTTGCGGCAGGCTTCGTTGCTGGCTTCTGTGCACTGGATGCTGAGGCCAATAAGCCAACGAGTGCCAGTGTGCTAAAGATGGACAAATTCTTCATGTCTAATAACCTATACGTCATAAAACAAGTTCAGCGCACTAACTTAGTGCGCTGAACTTACCGTCAACTACTCTGCGTCGACATCAACAGAGACATCTGCAACGGCCTCAAGGGTGTCATCTACAACAACATCCCCCATCAGCGCACTGAGATCAATGTCTCCACCAAGTGCTGCTGCAGCATCATCAATGGACAGGATTTCAGTCCTTGATGTGCCACCATCGACATCTGGAATCTCGGGCATATCCAAGACACCGATTGCTCGGCCATCTTCCGTGACCACTTCAATGGCTCGGTAGGTTGGCAAACCGGTTCCCGCTGGGATAAGGCGTCCGATGATGACGTTTTCCTTGAGTCCAACGAGGTGGTCACGCTTTCCACGTACAGCTGCTTCGGTCAGAACACGCGTGGTCTTCTGGAAGCTGGCCGCAGAGAGGAATGATTCCGTGTTCAGGGATGCATCCGTAATACCCATCAGCACCGGAGCAGCGATAGCACGCTGACCTGGAACCGACATGTCATCCTCGGTATGGATATCGTGGTCACGAACCACAATACGTCCTTGGCTCTCAAGCATAATGTTCAGCTCTTCACGACGCTTGTTAGCATCAGTGAGCATCAACTTGTCGACAACTTGCCCTGGCAGGAACTCGGTAGCTCCAGCCTTGACAACCTTTTGCTTACGGGACATCTGGCGGACGATGACTTCAATGTGCTTGTCATTGATGTCCACACCCTGCTGCTTGTAGACCGTTTGGACTTCGCGAACGAGGTATTCCATTAGGCCATCCGCGCCATTGAGCTCAAGAACACGATGGGGATCCATCGGTCCATGGGTCAACGGTGCACCACGCTCGAGGCGCTGACCTTCCTTGATAAGAAGCTCACCACGGTGCGGTACGAGTGTTTCCTTGCGTACAAGGACCCGCTCAACACCAGCGGCTGCGACCTTACGTGCCAATGGCTCGGTGACTTGCTGTCCTGCGACAACGATTGCATCGCCGGTTTCAGGATGTACAACATCCACGACCGCCCACTCGCCCTGAACCTGCTTCGGATCGAACAGATCAGAGTTTGCTCTCTTGACCTGCTTCTCGTGGTGAACGATTACCTTACGGAGACCACCACTCGAGTCAATCTTGTCAACGATTCCGGAGAACTCGGTAACGATAGCCTTACCCTTTGGCTGGCGGGCTTCGAAGAGCTCGACAACACGGAGAAGACCACCAACCTGCTCTTCAGCAACCTTCAGGAGCTGTTGCACCTGGCGTTGCTTCTCACGCTGCTTGCCTTCGCCATCTCCACCAAGCGAGATCTGACCCTTTTCCTGATCTTCAAAGAGGACCTGGAGGTTCTGGTTTCGCTGACGGCGGACGTTAGCCACACCGGTCAACTGGTTGGCCGTTGCAACGCCTCCGGTGTGGAAGGTTCGCATCGTTAGCTGCGTTCCAGGCTCACCGATGGACTGTGCTGCGATGATTCCGACTGCAACGCCGATTTCGACGAGCTTACGGGTCGCGAGGTCCTCGCCATAACACTTGGCGCAGACGCCTTGACGACTCTCAC
This sequence comes from uncultured Armatimonadota bacterium, assembly GCA_903881535.1. Taxonomy (GTDB): domain Bacteria; phylum Armatimonadota; class Armatimonadia; order Armatimonadales; family Armatimonadaceae; genus CAIRTT01. The sequence continues at coordinate 20,296 of CAIRTT010000351.1, read as the reverse complement.
ATGTGAGGACTGAGCGGAGCTCAACCTTTTCAACTCCAGATGCTTCAACACGCTTTGCGATAACTTCAGAGAAGATGCTTCCCGAGGCAATCAGCAGCTCACCCGTCTTAGGATTTGTGATGTCATGCAGCGATGTACGTCCACGGAGGCGCTCATGAAGCGGCTCAATGTCGGTAAATGCCTTAACAGTCACACCCTTGATCGTCTTACAGTCGAGCTCACGGATAATCACATCCTGTGCGACATCCACGAGGCGGCGTGTGAGGTAACCAGCATCCGCAGTTCGAAGTGCGGTATCCGCCAGACCCTTACGTGCACCGTGGGTAGTAACAAAGTATTCGAGTACCGAGAGGCCTTCGTGGAAGTTGGACTTCACTGGTAGGTTTTCGATGATGTTTCCAAACGGATCAGCCATCAGACCACGCATACCGGACAGCTGCGAGACCTGTTTGATGGAACCACGGGCTCCAGATGTCGTAACAATCGATACCGGGTTGAAGCGGTCGATGTGCTTGACAATCTCGTTTCCGATTTCGGCGGTCGCATCCGTCCAAAGCTTAAGCACACGCTGCTTTCGCTCTGCAGGAGACAGCATTCCTTGGCGGTACTGCTTGTTGGCCTTGTCTACATCACGTTCCGTCTTGTCAAGGATTTCCTTACGGGATTCTGGCGACTGCATGTCTGTCATCGCGAAGGTAATCCCTGCACGTGTAGCCCACTTGAAGCCGATTTCCTTGAGGTCATCGAGGAACTTGACAGTACGCTCAGCACCATAGCCCATGTGGACAGCGGCAATCAGGCGTGTAATCTGCTTCTTGTCCATCGCCACGTTCACCCAAAGGGAATCTGGGACGATCTCGTTAAAGATCACACGACCAACCGTGGTTGTGAACAATGGCTGCCCTGGACCCTTGCGGTACAGAACATACTCGTTGAGGTCAACTTTATTATTGTCGTACGCATACATCGCATCGCCAGGGGATCCGAAGATCAACGACGAGCCATAACGCAGCGTTCCCTCACCTAACTTTATCAGTTTCTTAGCATCATCAAGTGTAACCAAACGATCCTTGCCAACGATCAGCTTCGGTTCCTTGGTCTTGCCCCTTGCATCTGGCTGATAGGTTTCGAAGATGTCATCGATTACGACCTTGCCAATAGCCTGCTTAGCTTCGGAATACGGTACTGAATCCCACTTGTCCATCGTGACGAAGAACGCACCAAGAACAATGTCCTGCTGTGGCGAAACGATTGGAGAACCATCTGCCGGGGAGAACAAGTTGTGGCTTGCAAGCATCAATACACGGGCTTCCGCCTGTGCATGGGAGCTCAACGGGATGTGAACAGCCATCTGGTCGCCATCGAAGTCAGCATTGAATGCCTTACAAACCAGTGGGTGGAGCTGAATAGCCTTGCCATCCACGAGCTTAGGCTCGAATGCCTGAATTCCAAGGCGGTGCAGAGTTGGTGCACGGTTGAGCATCACTGGATGCTCCTTGACCACCTTTTCGAGTGCATCCCAGACCTCTGGTCGCATCCGCTCAATCATCCGCTTGGCGGTCTTGATGTTGCTTGTCGAGCCATTGTCGACCAGCGTCTTCATGACGAATGGCTTGAACAGCTCAAGGGCCATTTCCTTTGGCAAGCCACACTCGTGCAGCTTGAGTTCAGGTCCAACAACAATAACCGAACGTCCCGAGTAGTCAACACGCTTTCCAAGCAGATTCTTGCGGAACCGGCCTTCCTTGCCCTTGAGCATGTCAGAAAGCGACTTGAGTGCACGACCGTTGGAGCCCGTTACAGGGCGCTGACGACGTCCGTTGTCGATGAGGGCATCGACGGCTTCTTGCAGCAGGCGCTTCTCATGGTTGACAATCGACTCTGGTGCCCGGATTTCCTGAATCTTCTTCAGGCGGTTGTTACGGTTGATGATACGGCGGTACAGGTCATTAAGGTCAGACGTCGCAAAACGTCCACCATCGAGCTGGACCATAGGACGCAGCTCAGGCGAGATGACCGGTACACAGTCGAGAATCATCCACTCAGGGCGGCTCTTCGAATCGATAAACGCAGTAAAGACATCGAGGCGCTTGATCGCACGCACAATCTTAGGACCAGGCGCATCATCGGAGCGTGCAGCCTTACGCAGACGTGCTTGCTCTTGAAGTTCCTTAATGTCCTGGCGGATTTTGCGCTGTTCTACGTCGAGGTCAACTTCCAGAAGCAGCTTACGGATGGATGCACCACCTTGGCCTGCCTCAACAACCGTGTAGAGAGTTTCATCCACACGATTGGCGATGACATCCAGGAGGGTTTCAATCAACCTCCACTGGTCTTCATCGATAAGGGCCTTTTTGTCAATATTAGGTATCAGATCCAGCGCTTGGCGGAGCTCGGTGATGCGGTCTTCCGCATCCTTTGCTTCCTGCTCAACACGGTCGTGCACGCGCTTTTGCAGATGAATGATTTCTTCTTCAGTCAGCGGCTCACGGATTGGCTCTGCCTCTGGATCTTCGTAATCCTCAACAATGCGACCGTTGGCGATTTCTTCTGCGGACTCCTCACGGTACTCACGAATCGCAATATCTCGCTCTTCACGAATAGCTTCGGATTCCTCATCGACGGCACGGGTGAATTCATCCATACGTGCAGCGATGGTAGCCTTGTCGACACTTGTGACGATGTGGCTTTGGAAGTATAGAACTTTCTCAAGTGGCCGTGGCGTCATGTCAAGGATGAGTGCTAGTGGGCTTGGAACACCCTTGAGGTACCAGATGTGGCACACAGGTGTTGAGAGCTCAATATGTCCCATCCGCTCGCGACGAACCTTGCTCCGGGTGACTTCAACGCCACAACGGTCGCAGACGACGCCTTTGAACTTATGCTTCTTGTAGCGGCCACAGTGGCATTCCCAGTCCTTGGTAGGACCAAAAATACGCTCACAGAAGAGACCATCACGTTCCGGCTTGTATGTCCGGTAGTTAATCGTCTCCGGCTTTTTGACTTCGCCATGTGACCATATGCGAATCTGTTCTGGGGATGCGATACCAATGCGAATCTTGTCGAATGTACTTGCGTCTGCCATTACGAATCCTTATCGCGAACCATCGGTCCGAAGGTTCGAACCTGCGGCCGCCACCGAAGTGACGGCCATATTTACATCGATGACCGGGCACAGCCTACCTAAGGCAGTGCGTCATACTCCTCGCGCTGGCGAAGCTGCGACCTTCGACGCTGCGCTTCATCCTCGAGGTAGTCCTCATCCTTGTCACGAAGATCGATCTCATCACCCTTCGCATCTTCGACGGTCACCTTCAAACCAAGCGACTGAAGCTCATTAACGAGAATCTTGAAGGATTCAGGTACTCCAGGCTCAAGCATCGCATCTCCCTTGACAATCGACTCGTAGGTCTTCACACGTCCGATGACGTCGTCAGACTTGATGGTCAGAATCTCCTGCAAGGTATACGCGGCGCCGTAGGCCTCAAGCGCCCAAACTTCCATCTCACCAAAGCGCTGTCCACCGAACTGTGCCTTACCACCAAGTGGTTGCTGGGTAACCAGCGAATAAGGACCAGTGCTACGTGCGTGAATCTTGTCATCCACAAGGTGGGCAAGCTTCAGCATATAGATACGACCAACGGTAATCGGCATCTTGAAATCATCACCGGTACGGCCATCACGCAGCTGGGACTTGCAGGTCTTGTCATAGAACCCTACGCGTGCCCAGACACGATCCCGGAGGGATTCCAAGAGACGGTCATATCCGTAGTTACGTGGAATCGTGTCGCCCACCGGAGGACCGGCAAGAATCTCAGAGATACGATCGAGTTCATCGGCATCCAGCTCAACGAATGCAGCACGAACCGTCGCAAGGAGGTCTTCGACATCGACATCGTCGTCGGAAAGCTCGACATCCACTTCCAGATCGCTCCGGAGGTAGGTATTCAGCATTTCCCGGCGGCGGCGGCGGCCATAGCGCCCCATTTCACTCAGAATTTCGGCTTCCGTTGAACCTTCAAAGATTGGCTCCTTGAACTGGATTCCAAATTCCTTTGCCACTAGACCAAGGTGGGTTTCCATGATCTGACCAATGTTCATACGTGAAGGCACACCCAGTGGGTTCAGCACGATGTCAACCGGTGTTCCATCCGCGAGGAATGGCATATCGGCTTCAGGCAGAATCTTGGAAACAACACCCTTGTTTCCGTGACGTCCAGCCATCTTGTCGCCTTCCATAATCTTACGCTTTTGGGCGATGTAGATACGGACGAGCTTATTGACACCTGGTTGAAGACCATCATCACCGGCTAGCTTTTGCAGACCTGTACGCGCTTCACACTTTGGACAATCCTCGTTCTCAGGCTTCTTGGAGAAGTTGAATTCGGCATCACAAACGCGGCACCGGTACTTATGACGGCTGAATACCTTGATGTCGACAATCTTGCCCTTCTCACCGTGTGGAACACGGAGAGATACATCACGAGTATCTTCAGCCTTCTTACCAAAGATTGCGATAATCAGGCGCTCTTCCGCCGTCAGCTCTCCCTGACCCTTAGGCGCGACTTTACCGATCAGAATGTCATCTGAGCGGACTTCAGCACCGATGCGGATGATTCCATCTTCATCGAGGTCCTTGAGGGCATCTTCACCGACATTAGGGATGTCCCGCGTCATTTCCTCAGGTCCGAGCTTGGTGTCACGGGCTTCGAGTTCATACTTCTCGATGTGGATGGATGTGAAAACATCATCCTTTACGAGTCGCTGGCTAAGGAGAATAGCATCCTCGTAGTTGTAGCCATTCCATGGCATAAACGCAACGAGGACATTCTGTCCAAGGCTAAGCTCACCATTGTCACAGCATGGCCCATCCGCAATCAGATCACCCGTACGGAGTACCTGACCAAGATCAACCTTTGGACGCTGTGAAATACAGGTACCTTGGTTAGAGCGGACCATGTTCAGCAGGACGTAGCGGTCAAACTCGCCGCGTGGCGTCTTGAGGACAACTTCCTTGCTCGTAACACGATGCACAGTTCCGTTACGCTTTGCAAGAATCACAGCCCCAGAATCAACTGCAGCCTTGCGCTCCATGCCAGTCTTGACAAGAGGCGCCGCCGGGCGAACCGTTGGCACTGCCTGACGTTGCATGTTCGCGCCCATAAGTGCACGGTTTGCGTCGTCGTTTTCCAAGAATGGAATCATCGCAGTCGCGACAGAAACCAGCTGCTGAGGAGAGACATCCACGAACTGCACTTCACCAGTCGAAACAACTGGGTAGTCACTATTGAAGCGGACCTGAACGGTTTTGGACTTGAATGTTCCATCCTCGTTAATGTCCTCCTCAAGCGGAGCGCGGCCAATCTTGTAGTGGTGCTCATTGTCAGCAGGCAGCCACTCGAGGTCACGGGTGACAAGGCCATTGATAACCTTACGGTAAGGCGTCTCGAGGAAGCCAAACTGGTCAACACGTGCCTGCACTGCCATGGAACCAATCAGACCAATGTTAGGTCCTTCAGGCGTTTCGATAGGACAGATCCGGCCGTAGTGGGAGTGGTGAACGTCACGCACTTCAAGTTTGGCCGACTGGCGGGAAAGACCACCCGGTCCGAGGGAGGACAAACGTCGCTTGGATGTAATTTCAGCAAGCGGGTTAGTCTGGTCCATGAACTGGGAGAGCTGGGATGACCCGAAGAAGCTCTTGATGGCAGCGGACACCGGCTTGACCGAAAGGACAAGTGGCGGAAGCATGTCATCGGAGTCCATCGATGTCATACGCTCCTTGGCAACCTTCTCCATACGGAGGAAGCCCATTCGGAGCTGTGAGTAAAGCAGTTCCCCAACGGAACGTACACGCTTGTTCTCAAGGTGGTCGATGTCATCCGGGGTATAGCGTGAACGTGATTCATCCTGACCATCAGCGCGTGCAGCAGCCTGCATCCCGATGAGGTAGTCAATAATCGCACAGATATCCGTACGGGTAATCCAGCGAACCTTGTGAGGAATCTGCAGCGTCGAGAGCTTCTTGTTTAGCTTGTGACGACCAACTTTGGCCATGTCGTACCGGCGAACATCGAAGAACATGCCGCGGAGCATGGTTCTCACAGATTCATCGGATGGCGGATCGCCTGGACGCAGCTTACGGTGAATGTCAAACATCGCGGACTTGGAATCTACAACATTCGCTTCTTCGATATCAAGCGTCGCGTTCAGATACTTAGGCACTGTCAACAGCGTGACGATGCCATCTGAATTCTCAGCTTCAAGTGTCTCCAAAATGGTCTTGGCAACCGTTTTGTCAACCCGCTGATAAGGACTGGCAACAACTTTTCCTGCCGATGACACAAAGTCCTGCAGGGCATAGGTATCCACAATGGAAGTAACGAAGAGCTCGCGTTCTTCATCCGTGCCACCGCGCGGTGCCTGGAATTCAGTACGCGTTCCGAAGCGCTCCAGAATCTGTGTGTCGGTTTCGTACTGCGGATCCTTGAACATCACTTTAAGGCGATGATTACGCAGATACTCTTCACCACCGGCGAGTTCAACGAACTTTGCACGGTCAGCGGCGACAACAGAATAGCCAGCCTCAAAGATAACTTCACCGGTTACGTTGTCGACAACGTGCTCGGCAAGCGTCTTACCAACCGCCTCACGGTAGTCAACATTGAAGACACCGCTCAGCTCATCCTGGTTCAACAGGCGGTCACGCACCAAGTCGTTTTGAAGACTAGGATCGTTTAAGGCACGAAGGAGAGTCGTGATGGCAAACTTCTTGTTCTGACCAATCCGGACCATCACTGCCTCGGATGTATCTGTCTCGATCTCAACCCATGGACCCTCAGAAGGGATCAGGGTTGCCGAGAACTGCCAGTTCAGGGTGAGGTCAAGTTCATCACGGAAATAGATGCCAGGAGACCGGGAAAGCTGAGACACAACGACGCGCTCAGCACCGTTGATAATAAACGTACCCTTTTCCGTCATCAGTGGAAGGTCGCCAAGGTAAACCTCGGATTCCTTAACTTCACCGTGCGCCGTGGTTAAACGAACACGCACCTTGATCGGAGACTCAAATGTGACATCACGGCTGCGACACTGCTCGAGCGTGTATTTGGGCTCCCCAAGGGTGAAGTCAATCAACTCAATGGTGATGGTGCCCGTGTGGTCATGAATCGGAGAGAACGATAGGAACAGTTCGTGCAATCCCTCCTCAAGAAACCAACGAAACGAATCCAATTGAAGTTGAATGAGGTTGGGAATGCCGGCCGCATGCTGCGCGCGCTTTGCCGAATGCTGAATCTCCATACCAGTTTGAACCCCTCCCAGGTCGGGCACATCTATCATCTGACGATGCAGTTGATTGACGTGCGACACCAAGTTGTGCTAGGTTATCGCAAACCAATCCCCACACCGACGACTGCAAATGTTTCCCGCGTCACACTACTGTCAAAAGTCACAGGAATACCTGTAATGACACAGTGTGGCACGAATCCTCAAAATACCATCACCAGCACAAACAGTCAAGGATAATCTGGTCCAGTTAAGGGTATTGTGTTGCCAAGTGAAATGTACGCGTGTATACTCGCGCACCATGCGTTCCAAATAACGCACTGGTATACGCAGTAGCACACACGTTTGGTGGAGCAATCATGGCAGATTTCGTGTTAACGCCGAGTGGCAAACAAAAAATAGTACTTGAGCTGGAACAGTTGAAGGCCGTCGAGATGCCGGCACTCTCAGAGCGTATCCGGCAGGCACGCGACCTCGGTGACTTGTCTGAGAATTTCGACTATCAAGACTCCAAACGGCAACAGGGCTTTATCCAAGGCCGCATTGCAGACTTGCAAGCGATGCTCGAGAGATCCATTGTTGTGGAGGATGATCATCATGCTCCAGGGACAATCGGGCTGGGTGCGACCGTAACTCTTCGTGACACGGATGATGAAACGGAAGAGTCGTACACCCTCGTTGGTGACTATGAGGCAGACCCTGACAATCAGCAAATCAGTGTGGCTTCTCCTCTGGGCAAACAACTAAATGGTCACCGTGCTGGGGATTCTGTCGCGGTCACCGTGAACGGGTTCACGACACACTACACCGTCGTCACAGTCAGCTGACAGATGTGAATGCCGCATCAGCGGCGGATGTCCAACGTACATTCGCCGCTGTTGATTTGGTGGCACTCCGCAAGAATGCCAGGCAGCTCACAAAGCGTTTCGGTGCTATTTGTGCCGTCGTTAAGGCGGATGCCTACGGCCATGGCCTGGTCCCCTGCGCACGCGCGGCTGTCGCTGGCGGAGTCGCCGCCATCGCCGTTGCGACCCCGGCAGAAGGACAGCTTCTTCGCGCCTGTGGGCTGCACAGCCCGATTCATGTCCTCTCACCCGCCGAACCTCTCTCTGCCCGCCTGTGCGTAAACCAACGCCTAACACCCCACATTTCAAGTGTAGGATTTCTCAAGGCGTTTCTCGATGCTGGCGGTAGCCCACACGACTGCTTTCTAATGCTCGATACGGGTATGGGACGTGAGGGCTTACTCTGCGCCGATGCGATCGAAGCATGTCAAAACCTAGACCTGACGGTTTGCTTTGGCGGCGTCTCGACACATTTGGCATCGGCGGATGCGGCTGATAACACATCGATGCAGCGGCAATACTCCACGCTGTTGGATGACATCCATGCGCTGATGCGGTGCCACTTGGTCGATGACAGTACGGTCATTTCTGTAAACAACTCGGCGGGGATACTCTGGGATGCAATTATCTCCCCCCTTACCAACCCCATCCTCCATCGCCCAGGCGCACTCTTGTATGGCATCGCCCCAATTTCAACTGTAGCTTGTCCCACAACACCCGTTCTCAGCTGGCGCGCACGTATTCATCTCATCAAACACCTCCCAGCCGGGCATGCTGTCGGCTACGGTGCAACATTTGTGACAGATAGGGAAACCCGGATTGCAACGGTTGGCGTCGGCTATGCGGATGGCTATCCCCGACACATAGCGCTGGAAACATACATTCTGATACGTGGACAGCAGGCGAAGATTTGCGGCGTCGTCTCGATGGACCAGCTTCAGGTGGATGTTACCGATATAGCGGAGGCCACCGAAGGTGACTGGGTGACGCTGATTGGGAGTGAAGGGAATACCACGATTACGGTGGCGATGCTGGCCGCGTGGGCGGATGTTCCCGTGCAATGGCCGACAACAGGGCTCTCACCCCGGGTTCCAAGGCGCTATTCGGGGCTTGAGTGACGTTCGCATCCGGATGTGATATAAGACCATATCTTGTATCCTCACAGACCTGCTGTGCTATATCTTGAGAGACATCCGTGTCGAAGAACCGATGTCTTGCAGTTAGTCTTGTGTCTGGCTGATTCTGCCCCTGTGCGCGTTGCGCCGGGGGTTTTGTCTTTAACTCCTATTTCGCTTGCTGAGGTCGTGGGATAAATGGGACGCGAAGTTCTTGTACTTAACTGTGACTATGAACCACTGAATGTGTGTAACATGCGCAGGGCTGTCATTCTGGTTTACAAGGGCAAGGCGGATATCTTGCATACGGCAGCAGATGAAGAGTTGCCTGATGCCCTTTATGCACCATCCCAGGCCGAAGGACCTCCATCCGTCGTAAAGCTGCGCTCGCAGATTCGCCGCCCTATGCCTGAGCTCAAAGTCAGCCGTCGCAGTGTCTTCGCACGCGACAACTACACGTGCCAGTACTGCGGTGTGCATGGCAAGGACATGACAATCGACCACGTCCGTCCACGCCGCCACGGTGGGGACATGTCCTGGGAGAACTTGGTGACGTGTTGCAAGCGGTGCAATACGCGCAAGGCCGACAAGTTTCTGGAAAAGTCCGGGATGCGTCTGATCCGGGCGCCAAAGCGCCCTCGCTACACACCGTACATCGGGATTACACAATATGTGGCGAGCTCGAAAAATCAGCTGTGGCGGAACTACCTCCCCGCGTGCCTTGACCTTATGGGAGCGGAACAGAGTAAGATACTGGCTTGATGGCGCTTGCGATTGACCCGACATTGGATGCGTTCGGTATCCACCTTGCGGACCTTCGACAGCTTTCTCCGCACACTGTTCGGGCATATCGGGCCGATATCAGAGCATTTGTAAGCTATCTAATGCATTCGCAGCAGTCATCCGTGCTAAAAGTGGATGCAGCAACGGCCCGCTCGTGGATTGGTCACATGACGAAGGTCGATGGCCTGGCGAAGACATCCATTGCCCGCCGGGTCGCAACCTTGCGGACATTCTTCACCTGGGCTATTCAGTCCGGGCTGACTGAGAGCAACCCATTCACCGATGTTGATATCCCAAAGCGTGGAAAGTCGTTGCCGAAGGCTTTGGATGCATCAGATATTGGGGCGCTCCTCGATATTAAGTGTGATGATTCCGCCGCCGGACTTCGTGACAAAGCCATTGTGGAGTGTCTTTATGCCAGCGGTATCCGTGCAGGAGAGCTCATTGGTCTTGATTTGGACGATGTTTTTCGTACCGGCACCGATGAAGGCGCCCTACGGATCCGGCACGCTAAGGGTGGTCAGGAGCGCTACGCACTCCTCGGCAGTCATGCTCTTAGGGCTTTGGAAATGTATATCAAGGATGGCCGTGAATCGTTGCTGGCAGCGGCTGGAAGTGCCACCACAGATGCACTTTTCCTAAATCGCTTTGGTGGACGGCTGTCGGACAGAGCCATCCGGAGATTGTTTGACAAGCTGGGGAAATCCGGGCAGGTCGGCGTTAAGCCAACGCCACACATGATGCGTCACTCATTTGCGAGTCACCTTCTGGAAAATGGAGCCGATATACGGGTCGTCCAGGAGCTTCTTGGTCATAAAGACTTGTCAAGCACACAGATTTACACGCGTATCCGGCCCAAGCAGCTTAAAGATGCCCACGCTGCCCACTTTGATGGCAAGTAGGCTGATTCCCCAAACCATGTCTTCCTGAAGCCTTTAATTGTTTCTATGAAGTGGAGGTGGATGAGATTCAAGCAGGCGATTTTGAATGTCAATGAGCAGCCTTTGTTAAATTTTCAAAACCCTTCCCCGTGCGAATTGCCCATATCGGGAAAGGTCATATGCAACGACATTTCACCCTTGGCAATATATTCAAACATGCATCCAAAGGATTGTCTGAAGTGCCAGTTATCGTCAGTAAGTCTGGTCTGCTCGTTCACATAACGTGCTATCGACCAGTAAATACCGGTGTCAATTCGCACCCTGAATATTCATCGGAAACCCTGGAAATTTATTGCACGTGTATTACGGTAAACTTACGTATTAGAGCCATCTCATATGAGTAGGGCTCAATTCTGGAGGAGTTACTATGAACAAGATTATGTTGGCTGTCGCAGTTACAGCCGCTTTCGCAGCAATCGCAATGGCACAAACCAAGGCGCAGACCACATGTCCAGTCATGGGTGAAGCACTTGGCAAGAATCCAATCGCTGTCAAGTACAGCGGTAAGAACAAGGCATATGCCGGCAAGTCCGTCAAGGTCTGCTGCCAGGGCTGTGTCGAGGGTGTCAAGAAGGATCAAGACAAGATCTTCAAGAAAGTCACCGGTAAGTAATTGTGCATGCCGCGCCTTTGGGGATGTAAAAACTCCCTGAAGGCGCGGTAAACTTTCCCGGTTTGCCGCGACCAAGCGGCGATATTCGAGGAAGCGCACAAACAATGGAACGCACATACATTATGGTTAAGCCCGACGGTGTTGCCCGTCGGCTCTCCGGCGAAATCATCCGCCGCTTTGAAAACCGCGGCCTGCGGTTAGTTGCTCTCAAGCTGGTCGTCCCGACCCGTGAGACCGCAGAAGCACACTACGCTGTGCACTCTGACAAGCCATTTTTTGGTGAGCTCGTGGACTTTGTCACCAGCGGCCCTGTTGTCGCAATGGTCTGGGAAGGCAATGATGCTATCGCTCTTTGCCGCCAGATGATTGGCGCTACAAAGCCGACAAATGCCACCCCTGGAACCATTCGTGGTGACTACACCTGTGACATGATGAGCAACCTCATCCACGGTTCAGATGCTCCTGAAACCGCTGCAGAGGAAATGGCTCTCTGGTTCTCCGAAGGTGAGCTCCTGGCCTAACTTATGCGACTAGATGCGTTTAATTACATCCTCCCGGATGACCGCATCGCGCAGACACCGCTTGAGCCGCGCGACTCCGCGCGGCTTTTGCACGTCAACCCGCGCAGTGGCTCCCACTCCCACATCATCTTCCACCAGATCACAGATCTCCTGAAACCCGGAGACCTCCTGGTCATCAATGAAACCCGTGTGAGTGCTGTGCGCCTTATCGGGGAAGGTCCCGGCGGCGGCTACCGGGAAGCGCTTGTTCTTGGGCCCCACCTCCCCGGCGGGCCAGCCGCCTACGAAGCCCTCGTACGCCCAGGGAAGGCTGCTCGCCCCGGAGACACACTCCACTTCGCCGATACCAACCTCACCTGCACCGTCGGCGATATCCTCACAGAAGGTATCCGGGTACTCCACTTTCAAGGCGATCCGGACAAAACACGCCAAATTCTGGAAACGCAAGGCCGCGTCCCGCTCCCACCGTACATCCACGAACATCTCGATGACCGTGAGCGCTATCAAACGGTCTACAACCGGGTCCCCGGAAGCGCCGCAGCCCCCACCGCAGGATTGCACTTTACTGCAGACCTCCTTGACACTCTCGCAGCAAATGGCATCGAAACCACACGCGTACTCCTCTCCGTTGGACTCGGGACCTTCCGGCCGATCAAGTGCACGGATGACATCACCAAACACCCGATGCACGCCGAATACATCCACGTGACTCAGGAAACCGCAGACAAAGTCAATGCATGTACCGGACGCGTGATTGCGATCGGGACCACCAGTCTGCGAGCGCTTGAAACGGCGGCACGGAATGCCCCGGATGGCGTCCGGGTTGCTCCCTTCGATGGCGACACAAACATCTATATTTATCCTGGTCAGAAAATCCATAGTGTGGATGGCCTCCTCACAAACTTCCATCAGCCTGGCTCTACGCTCCTGCTACTGGTCGCAACCCTCCTTGGCATCGATGGCCTGCATTCCGCGTACGAAGCCGCCCTCGCAAATGACTATCGGTTTCTAAGCTTTGGGGATGCGATGCTGATTCTGCCTGACGCGGCGTGATGGCGTAGAATCATCCGGAGACACGGGTACCTAAAACATGCCGGCAATGGATGCATATCAAGACTTTCTGAAGGCACGTGGTGTAACCACGGGCACGCCTCGGGAGACTACAGCACGGGGACGCTATGTCATCGTGGATGGCGTGACAATGCCCATCGAGGAAGCCCAGCGCCTTGCTAAGGCAAAGCTGGATGACCCTTCCGCTGCTGCATCGCCCGCTCTGGTGAAGCAAACACAGCAAGTAACCAGCGGCCCTGTGGTACAACCGGCTATCACGGCATCGACACTTATCGATGCCATCGCAGGTGGAAAAATCCGCCAGGGAGTTCTCGAACTTGAAGCGGATAGTGCATCGATTCCACCTGAAACCCCCGAAACATATGAGGATGTCCTCCGCCTCTGGCAGGCAGTCCCCCGGCATATTCAGATTCTGGTCCACCAGATGAATGGCCGTCTTGTGGATGTTGCTCCAACGACAGACCCGACGCGGGACCAAACTATCCTCAAAATACTGGACAATGAGATTTCATTGGATGAAGCTGCGCAGCTTCTGGATGTCTGTGATGCAACGGTTCGGCGGATGACAAAGGCCGGGACACTGGTCCACCGGCGGACCATCGGGAAGCATCGTCGCTTCCGCGTCTCGGATGTGATGCGGGTTTTTGAAACCCGTCTTGGAAAAAGTGGGGGGCAGGACGATCTCACGTAACGCGATACAGCAGCTGTGGTGCGATGGTGCACGCAGGTCGGAACACCTGATAGTTTGTAAAAGCTTGTGGCAACAACTCATTGGACGCCACGCATTTCCGGATACGTGGGATGGGGTTGTGATGATTCCAACATCCGTGGGCGTGCATACCGTTGGGATGCGTTTTCCAATGACAGGTGTCTGGCTCTCAGCATCGCATACCAGCCTTGGATCTCTGCCCCTGCTCCCCAATAAAGTCTATTTGGCTCCGCCCGGAACGATTGGGATTCTGGAAACATCCGGGGATGTGCTTGACAATCTTCCAAAGGGTGCACAGCTAGCGATAAAGGATGCCCGTTGAGAATCGCACTGCTGACGGAGAGCTGGTACCCGGTTGTCAATGGCGTGACGGCGAGTGTGCGTACGCTTGCGGATGAGCTGATGGCCGGTGGGGATGAAGTCATCATCGTCTGTCCAGATATGCCTGGTGCTGACCTCGACCCGCTCTACGTGCAGCGTGTCCCAAGCTGGGTCAGCCCATGGAACACACGAAACCCTTTTGCATACCCTCCATATGGGCCGCTTTCACATCGGTTGGATAACATCGATGTCGACATCGTTCACTCCCACCACCCATTCGGGCTGGGCCTCTACGGCCACAGGCTTGCGCGGCGCTTGGGTGTGCCGCATGTCTCCACGTTTCACACGCTGTACTTTTCGTACATCCACTACTCACCCTTCCCACCCCCTGTTAGCCGCTGGTGGCTGCGGACTGTGCTGTCGCAGTTTTACAGTGGATGCGCTCTCTTGACAGTGCCCAGCAAGGATACGGAACACCAGCTGCGCACAGAAATGCAGATGCCATGCCCGATGGAAGTGCATCCGACAGGCGTCTCGCTCCCAGGAGTAGTGGATGCAGAGCGCGCGGCAGCGCTGCGCACGCTAATGGGCATTTTGCCAGATGACCGTGTGGTGCTTTATGTAGGCAGGATTGCCTGGGAAAAGAACTGCAGGTTGTTGCTGGAGAGCTTTGCCCGCTTGCCGGAGAACTGTCATTTGGTGATGGTTGGTGGTGGCCCGGATGGCGACTCACAGGCAGAGTATGCTGCGGAGCTCGGGATGGACAGGCGGACACATTTTGTGGGACCAGTCTCGCGGGAGCGTTTGGTGGATTACTACGGGATGGCAGATCTGTTTGCATTTCCAAGCTACACAGAAACCCAGGGGCTGGTCCTTGGCGAAGCGCAGTCCTGTGGCCTGCCGTGCGTAGCGGTAACAGGCGGTGGAGCTGCCGAGTTTGTCAGAAATAATATTGATGCTCTGGTGGTTCCTCCAGAGCTTGATGCTTTTGCTGGAGCCTTGTTACGGCTTGTGGCGGATGATGTTTTACGCAACCAGATGTCTGCTGAAGCACTGGCATCCCCAGTCCGTCCGAGCGTCGCAGAAATGGTGTCCCATATACGTCAGATGTATGTGCGGTTGATCGAAGCGCATCAAGTACCGTCTGGTGCTTGATTGACTATGGTGTTATGCAGGGTTCTTACGCAAAAGTAGTCGCAGGATCACCAAAAACGGGTGATTGTACTGTGTTTCGCAACCCTCGTTTGGCACGGTACGTGTTATCATTTTGTTTCGTGCCGGAACAGGGCCTGACCCTGCGGTACGAGTAAACTCTAATGCTGTATTTTGTGCTAAAGAATGATCGAAAACTGGGACCCTTTACGGAATCCCAGCTTCAGGAGCTCCTCAGCGCCGGCCTCATTTCTGCTACAGACCGCGCATGGAAAGTGGAAGAGTCCGAAGGGACTCCTCTTGACCAGATGTTTGCAGGTGAGCAGAACTCAGCCGAGGAAGAGCTTGATACGGTTCACGATTCCCCTATTGCCGTTTCCCACGGAATGCGTCAGCAGGAGTTGGAAGCCGTCGGTGTCCCTTCCCATCCTGCGCATCAATGGGATGACAGTGTGGTTGGCCCGGATATCCCGCATGCGCGTGGAACGGGCGTCCCCGATGTTCCAAACTGGCCAAGCGAACGCGCGCCTCTAAACCTTGATATGGATATGGACAGGTTGTCATCCGTGGATGCCATCCTTCCTCTGAGAGTCGCAGTTGACTATCAGGAGCGTCCTTTTGCAAATGTCCTCTCAGACGATGAGCCCATCGTTGACGTGTGTGTAGATGCGGTTGTTGAAACGGCGCCATCCTCAGAGACTGTCACGGAGGCCCAAGCAGACCTTCAGGCTACGGCTCCTGAGGCTGTGGCACTGGATGTTATTTTGCAGCAGGATGCTGCGGCAGATTTTCTGGTCACCGCTGAGTTTCCTCTGACCTCAATGTCCACTGTCGATGATTCGAATGCAGCTGATATCTGCGCCGAAGGTGTTGTTGCAGAAGTTGTTGCAGAAGTTGTTGAGGAAAGCAGCCTCAATATAGCAGCGGTTACTCCTCCCGTGATTGTGGTGCCTGTCGCCCAACCGGTTACGGTTGTCAACCACGTCCCTGCAGCGGTGGAAGCATCGGTAGAAGCATCGGTAGAACCAGTTGCTATCGCCCAGCCGCAACCGATACCAGCTGTCGCTCCAGTGCTTGAGACAGTGGTTCCAGTGGGTCTGGAAGCTTTCTTTAGTACGGATGCCCCTGTTGAGTCCACACCTGTGCCTGTCGCTTCATCAACGGCAATGGTTCAAGTTGTGGCAGAAGTACAGCATCCCGTTGTTGTGCCTGAACCTGCGCAGCCCACGGTCGTGGTGGAAGCAGTCATAGTCCCTACAGCGGTTGTTCCTGTTGCGGCACCGGCTCTACAGCATCCGGTGGCGGATACCAGTTTTTCAGGATTTCAACCTGCGGCTACGCTGTCACAGCCTCCAGTTACGCCGGTGCAAAGCGTACCAACCGAGCGGCGTACTGCCGCCGAGCGGAGTGCCGAAGATGTTGAGATTAACAATGTCTGCTCACGGATTGAAGCGCGGCTGGCTGACCGCCGGATGCGGTCATCCAATGTACGTGTCGTGCCCACGGGTGGAATCGCAGTTTTTGGTGGCCTTCTGTATGCAATCCCACTTGTGAGCCTCGCAACGTATGGTTTTGCAATTCAGATTGCAACTGCAGGCACATTCAAGATTACGGCTGGTGTGGTGCCCTATCTGGTTGAGGCTGCGGCAGCGCTCCTCTTCCATTCCTACGGTGTTGTGGTTGGACACAAGGTTCTGACGGGTGATCAAAAGGGACGTATCTATGCAGAGCGTCACCTTGAGCTACGCCGCTTTATCCTCCCGGCGATTTGGATGACCTTGTTTTTCATCGCAGGTCCGGTCCCGATGGCACTGCCTGGTTTACCAGTCTCCTCGGATGCCGCATCCCAGCTGACCCTGTCTGCCTTCCAGCTACGTATTTTCTACATGGTTGTCCTGGAGCAGATTTTCTGTGGCGCTTGGGATATCTACTTCCGCCGCTCAAAACGCGTTGCTGAGACATATACATTCGAGCCGTATGTCTGATTTCTACCCAGAATTTTAGGGTGCTGAAAAGAAAGGGATGTCTGTGGAGACATCCCTTTTTTGCATTTTCCAGTGTTTGAAAAACAAGCAAACAATTGTTTGATTTCCGGATTACAACCCATTAATATAGTAATCCTGCAAACAACTGTTCGATTGGAAATGCCCCACTAATGATTACTTGCTTCGACTGGCGTGGAATCCGTCTGCGTATCGCCCGCAGTATCCAGGGAATCACCCCCGAAACCCCATTGGTGATCACAACCGATACCACAACCGTTCATCAAGCCTGCCCCAAGGCAGGTGCAAGTGGTATCCGAAGTGGTCAGACAATTCTTGCAGCCCGTTCACTCTGTCCTGGTTTATGTGTTCATCCAGATGACCCTCAGGCAGTGCGTGCAGCGGTTGAGCAGGCGTGGGACAGGCTTGCGATTGAGTCGTGTTATGTCGAACCGGATGGGCTTGAGCGCTGCTATCTGCACTTGGATGACATCCCGGTCGAGCCATGGCTTGAAACGCTTGGAGCTGACCTTGCAGAGATTCTGGGGTGTGCGGTGCGTGCAGGTGCAGGACGGTCGAAGTGGCTGGCATTTCATGCGATGCGCAAGTGTAAGCGTCCCTTTCCAGATGCTAGGTTTGCAACGGCGGTTTTACAGGCATCGGATGCATGGCTGGCTCTGGGAAATATAGAGCTTTCAGACATTTCGCTTGGGTTGTCTCCAGCGCTTCAGGAGCGTTTCCGTAAGGCGGGGGTGACAAAGCTTGGGGATGTAATCCGTGTTACGCCGCAGCGTCTTCCGAAATCTCTGCGTGTGGATGCCCTGCATCTCGCGGACCTTGCAGTCGGCAATGATGCAAACCCTGTTCAGGCGCTTTGGCCTCCGGATTCGCTTACTGAGCAGCAACGCTTTGCTCCCGGGGATGAGTGTTGCTTTCAGGAGCAGGTTATCCAGATCCTTGATGCGCTTACAAAGGTCATCAGCCAGCCATTGCAGCGACGTGGAGTCTTCGCAAAGGGTTTGGCAGTGGTAGTGGTTGATCAGGATGGCGAAGAGCATCGGGAGGAGGCAACCCTAAAGGCTCCAATTGCAGATGCAGGTGCTTTGCTGCGGGCGGCTCGGCGGCTCTGGGCACGCTTTCCTCCGCTGGGCCCACTCAGTGGAATTGCGCTGAGTGCGCTGCGGCTTGAGGCTGGTTCTGCGGCGCAGGGCACGCTGTTTGACCTGTTTGGAAGTCCGGCAAGCGTCACGGATGACATCCATGATGGCCTCGCGGATGGCCATGTGCGTGCTGGCTCCGAGCGGGCCAGGCGCCTCCGTTCAGCTGCCGCCTACCTCACCGCCCGCCAAGGACATCGCGCTCTTCAGAGTGGCAGAAGTGTGGGGAGTGTACGAGCATCTGATGGCTGGATTTCTCCTCTTGGCACGCGGCTTTTGGAGCGGATAGATGTCCGTCTTGACCTGATAGGCCTCCCTGCACACTATGAGCGCACGTGCAGATATGCATCACATCAGGCATATGACATCCGGTTTATTCACGACCGCTGGCGGGAGGAGCAGGTTTTGCGAAGCACCCTTGATGGCCCCACGGATGACATCGTTTACCGTGTGGAAACCATGCCATGGTCCATCGCTGAGCTGAGGCAGCGCGGCGAGCTTTGGTTTTTGACAGGGATGGTCGATTAGCCCATGGGATTTGTTCATCTCCATGTCCATAGCCCTTGGAGCTGGCTGGATGGCGCAACAGAGATCGACCAGCTGGTCCTGCTGGCGGCGGAAGCAGGCATGCCCGCACTCGCCCTAACAGACCATGACAATGTCTGTGCAGCGGTGCGCTTTACCCAGCTGTGCCGGCAGTACGGCATCCGGCCAATTCTTGGCACCGAGCTGACCATGGAGGATGGCAGTCATGTCACCCTGCTTGCGAGAACCCGTGCCGGGTATGCGAATCTGTGCATTTTGCTGAGTCAGGCGCATGCGCTTGGAGGGCGGCGGACACCCGGCTGCAGCTGGGACAGCCTGTTAGCCCATGCGGATGGTGTTGTCTGTCTGAGTGGCTGTTCCCGCGGGCGGGTGGCAACCCTAATACGGCAGCGTGATTACAAGGATGCCCTTGTATTGGCGCAACGTTGCCAGGCGGCATTTGGTGCGTGGTATTTCATCGAGCTGCAGGATGACTGGACACCTGGCAGCCTCCCACTTCAGCGGACGCTGGCACAGCTTTCCAACCACACGGGTATCCCGCTGGTCGCAACCAATAATGTGCATTATGGAGTACAGGCGGATGCGGTGGTGCACGAGGCGCTGCGTGCGATGTCATCCGGGACGCCTCTTGGCTTACAGCGTGGCCTGACGCCCATTAACCACGAGCGCTGGCTGAAGCCAGCGGGAGTTATGCAGCAGCAGTTTGCCGCATTTCCGGATGCCTGCCGGAATACATTGCTGATCGCTGATGCCTGCACTGATGTCCTTCCTATCGGCGAGGTCCTGACTCCCCTTTGGAAAGATGGCGATCCGCAGCGTGAGCTCCATACGCTTGTCCGGCAAGGGGCACGGGTGCGCTATGGAATTACCGATAAAGGAGAGCTTTCACCAGCTGTTGAGAAGCGGCTGGCTCACGAGCTCGATGTCATCTGTACCCTTGGGTTTGCAGACTACTTCCTAATGGTGCACCGGATTGTTTCGTGGGCACGCGCCCGTGGAATCCGCTGTGCGGGGCGCGGCTCGGCGGCGGATAGCTGTGTGGCGTATTGTTTGTGGTTCACCGATGTCGATGTCATCGCACGTGGACTTCCTTTTGCGCGCTTTCTGTATGAGGGGAAAACCCCGGACATCGATGTCGACTTTCCCAGTGACCGCCGGGATGAGGTCTTTACCTTTATCCGTGACACCTATGGGGATGCGCATGTGGCGCGTGTCTGTACATTTCATACATTTCTTGCACGCTCGGCAATCCG
>CAIRTT010000350.1 GCA_903881535.1 uncultured Armatimonadota bacterium | reverse complement strand
TGATCCGTGGCCGGACTACCGTGGGCCTCAAATGTGTGGACATTCACCGGCAAAAACGGCACCTGTAAAATGGTCTGAGCTCAAAGGTCTGGCCTGGAAGACACCCATCCCAAATGAAGGTTTCTCAAGCCCGGCGATCACCAACAACCTCGCTTGGATGACGCATGCCGATCCCAAAGGCGCCGAGCAATGGGCCATCGCCGTGGACATCAACACTGGCAAAATCATCCATAACATCAAGCTGTTCACCAACACAGCCCCCGAACCGCTCGGTACAGATGGCAATACGTACGCGTCCCCAAGCGTTGTGTCCTCCGGTGGGCGGGTGTTTGTGCACTTCGGGACATACGGGACGGCAGCCCTCGATGCAAAATCAGGCAAGGTTCTCTGGACGCGCCGGGACATTAACTGCCAGCACTACCGCGGGCCTGGCTCAAGCCCGGTCATCTATGGGAATCTGCTGATCTGCACCTACGATGGCATCGATGTCCAATTCGTCACCGCACTCGATGTCCGTTCTGGGGAAACCGTTTGGAAAACCGCGAGGAGCATTGATTGGAATCTTGGCAAGTCCAATGAAGTCATCCCGGATATGCGTAAGGCCTACTCGACGCCAATCGTTGTGAAGCGAAGCGGCCAGGACGAGCTGATCACCGTCGGGGCACGTGCATTTATTGCCTATGACCCAAAGACAGGACGCGAGCTTTGGAAAGTTCGTCATGGCGGCTACTCAAATGCCGCACGCCCTGTGGTTGGGAACGGGATGCTCTATGTGAACTCAGGGTTTGATCAACCGGAGATTTTCGCGCTTCCGTTCGATAAGCCGGGTCCGCTCGCCGATTCCGATATTGCATGGCAACACCGCCGCGGCGTTGGGCCGCTGTGTTCACCGCTTGTGACCGATGGCCTCCTCTTTATTCCGGCAGACAGCGATTTTCTCCGTTGTTTGGATTGCAAAACGGGTGAAGACCTCTGGAGTGAGCGCCTTGGCGGCAGGTATTATGCGAGTCCGCTGCTTGTTGGCGGGCTGCTCTATCTGTTTGCCGACAATGGCAAAACGACGGTGGTGAAGCCTGGCCGGACGTTTGAAAAGGTGGCGGAGAACTTCCTTGATGTCGGTCCACGCGCAAGCGTCGCAAGCATCGGGACAAGCCTAATCATGCGGACACGAACCCACTTGGTACGTATCAACGGGGCCGCCTGAACACAAAGTTTGTTGATAGATGTTGGGTGCCAGCATCGGATTGGATAGTGCTATGTCTGGAGTGACAGCCGAGAGCTGGATTATGGGAAGTCTGCCGCATGCGCAGCCGCTAGAGCATGCGGATGAGACGAAGCTGATGTACCACACGGATGCGATGGTCATCACGGTCTACCCGAGCAACGAACATGAGCGCGCTTCGGTTGAAACCGAGATTGCAAGCAGCCAGGCGCATACAAGTATTGTTCCAACACTGATGATGCTGTCGGCATCCGATGGTCTTATCGTTGTCTACCCAAAGGTCGCGGGGTTTCCGCTGAGCAATCCGGATGCCCTCGAAGCCTTTTTGACGATCTCGCTGGCGGTACGCGCAAAGCTCGTCGGAGACATCGTGGATGCCTATGCAGCAGTCGTCGAGCTTGGCTTCATTTTGGTGGATGCCTACCTTGGCAACATTTTGGTCGATTTTGAAAATGTCAAAGTCTGGTGCTTTGACTGGGACCTTTCGCGGCGCGGGGATGGTTTCAAGCTCGAAGCGGAGCAAAACTACGGGTCGAATCGCTTGATGGCTCCCGAGGAGTATGTACAGGGCGCATGGCTGGACCAGCGAACGAATGTGTTCAATATCGGAAAGCTGATCAGTATTCTCCTCCCGGATGGCGTCGAGGATATCGATGATGTCATCGACCACGCAACCCAGGTCGAGCAGGATGACCGCTACTTAACCGTACAACAGCTGGCGGATCACTACCGTGTGGCGGCGGGGTTGCCACCGGCACACGGCGTGATTCTCGTTGAAGATGAAGACTAGCGGTTGAAAACCGGTGCAGGGACTGCGGCGCGGGGTTGAACCTGGCTGTAGTTCTTGCCGAGAGCCTTTGCGATAGTCGCTGCGATTTGGCTTTGTGTCAGCTTGGATGATTTGATTTCACCAAGTGCCGGCGTGTCAGGGCCGAGGACGGCCAGCCAGATATCTTCCGCACCGCCGATGTTCGCGCCATGGCTTTCCCATGCGCGTGCGGCGCCGCCGCGGCCATGGTCGGTCGCGATGATCAGCGTTGTTTTGCCGCGGTACTCAGGCATCTTTTGTACGGTGGACCACAGCTCGCCAAACAGCCTGTCTGACATTTGGATCGAATCAAGATAGCGGTCGTACTCACCTTCATGCGCCCATTCATCCGTTTCGCCTAAGCTGAGAAAGAACACTTTGGGCTTTTTGGCTTTGAGATATTCCATCGCGGTCTGGAAGGTGATGGCATCGTATGGTTCGCCGCCCCAGCGGCGCGGCATGTCACGCTTTAGGGCATTCATCGCATCGATGACCAGATTACCCGGGAGCAGTGTAAACGGGTCATAGCCGGCATTGACCGGGAAACCGCAGCGCTCAACATTGAAGATGCTAGGAAAGACATCCCATGCACCAAAGGCCGCAACGCTTCCATTGAATTGTGGGAGTGTGTTCAGCCATTCAAAAACGGTTTTGTTCGCATTCGGAATTTTGTCGTTTGAATTCACCTTTGGGTCGACATACCCCGTGAGGGTTTCGCTATAGCCAGGGTAAGAGAAATTGAGCTTGTTGGTGACGGTGACGCTGGAGCCTAATGTTTTGTTTCCGTGGAGCTGTCCTTCGCGGGAGATGACCTGCCAAAAGAAAG
>CAIRTT010000349.1 GCA_903881535.1 uncultured Armatimonadota bacterium | reverse complement strand
TGGAACTCATTGACATCTCGCGCCGGTGGGATGGTCGCCTGGTGGGAGCTTGGTTCCGTCGCTGCGAGGTCATCGCTGTGGACGGCAGCGTATCGGATGATTACAGACTTTCCAGTAACTGGCTGGGGTACGGCAGGATACCTTACAAGGCAAGGGTTATACAGCCACCAAGGTGAGGCTCCGTGGCAGGTCAAGATGACGGGTGGGACGCTGGCTAACAATGCACACTCGTTTCCATTGCAGTTCACGGTCGACTTCGGTATTCCCGCGTTTCTGTTGCTACTGTTGTTTCTTTCCTGGCTTTGGGGTAGGGCTGCCAAGCGGGCACTGATGCTGCATCCGGATGCTACGGTTATGTCTCGTGCGGCCTGCGGGCTCCTCGCCGCTGTTTGTGTTTCTGCATTGGCATCCCCTGCGTATGAACTCAGCAGCGTGCTAATTTGGGTTTCGGTGCTTGGGGGAACGTTGTTAGGCGCCGATGATAGCGGAGAGGCACCCAGACAGACGTATGTATCGACAGGGATTGTATTTCTCCTGATGTCTGTTCCTGCTATTGTCATCTTCCCGTTGTTGCGGCCTAAGTCAATGCCCCACAGTCTTTCACTGGCTATTCTCAAACATCCCAAGGGAGTTGGTGATGTTGCGGCGGTCAAAGCCTCGTCGACGTCGTCTGGCACGGTTGACTCCAGCTTTCCTGGGACGGATTTCTTGGTCCCCGAGCTGGCGGTGATTGATCGTCAGGGACGCATTATACGTATTGAGGCGGTTCCAGCGACGGCTGTTCGGTGGACGTATAACCGTCGCTCTAACACGCAAGCCGATGCGATTCTTGAAGTGACGATTCCTTCGGTAGCAATCAAGCCTGGAGAGGGTTTGGAACTTGGTATCAGCAGCGAGCTTGCTTACGTGGATGGCCAGCGGCGTGCTGCAGGAGTTTCCATACCAATCGTTACACCTGTAGGTCGGTAATCACGAAGGATTGCGCCTTCAGTAGGCATCTGTTGCATGTTGCCAACGTAGCCGTTGGTGGAGCCAGTGCACCACCGATTGGGTGAACCCATCCGCTCGAGAACAGGGAGTCATCTTCGTCGCCTGCAGTGTGTTCCTGAGGCGTGCAACGCACGTAACTATTGAAGTAGCGTTGCTCCGATAAACACAAAACACCCCTTTGAAGCATAGCGCTTCGAAGGGGTGTTTTCGTACGTGTCCGTATTAGTTGTTATCGTTAGCAGATGGTGGAGCCAGTGCACCACCGATTGGGTGAACCCATCCGCTCGAGAACGCGATGTCATCTTCGCCAATGGTATTTCCATTGACCTTGAGACCATCTTTGTTCGTGATTGTGACCGTATCACCGCTCAACGTTTTGAGGACGGTTCCATCCGGTAACGCCTTTAGTTGAGAAATCGAATAGCGGCCCTCGACAATGTGGTATTGGAGGACATTGCTTAACTTTGCGCGGTTTTGTGCGGAAACCAACATGGCAACATCATCTGCAGGCAACGCTGCAAACGCAGAGTTCGTCGGTGCAAAAACGGTTACCGGCGAGTCCATCGCGGCCAACGCATCCGAGAGGCCAGAAAGGTCGATCAAGCGGCGAAGCTCACCGAACTCTGTAGCACGGGATGCCAACAGCTGGACAAGTCCCTTGGCCGATGCTGCAGCAAAGAGTCCAGCGCCGATACCGCTGCCAGTCGTTGTTGAAACACCGTATGCAACTACGGCTACCGTTCCAACGGTCGCTACCTGCTCAGCGATACCGCCGCCAGTTCCAGTCGGATATTCGGTGTCAGCCAAAGCCACACCGGAGCCACCCCGCATCGGAAGCTGAATCGCAATAGCACCTGCGACTGCAAACGCACCCACCGTACGAACCCATTTTTGTTGCATTTTAATTACCTATTCCTGTTCGCGTTCCACAATACGAAAGAAATCAATCAAGTGAACTATATCTTATAGTTGGTGCTGTCATCCAATACCCGTAGATGTAATTCATCACACAAATTGGTGCACGTACGACTATAACCAAGCATAGAGTAATGCTCATGGACGTGAGCGCAGCTGCGCGACGATAGCGGCACTGATGCCCGTTAGTTTAGCCTCTTCTACTGCTTCGGTTGACCTGCCATCAAACAAGACATAGGTGCGTACGATAACCGTCGGGTCGTGGTTCAACAAGGTCGACCAACCATGTTCCACACGAGCCGGCATATCCCTGAAATTTCCCATCCTGGCACGGTAATCGATACTGCCCGACTTATGCTGCTGCCAGTAATACATCACCATTCGGATATCCGGGCTCACGCGATGTCGAAATGACAGGCGCCTGACGATCGCCTTTTCCTGGCCATCGGCGATGTCAACGGTATCAATCCTGATGGTCTCAAACTGCCCCTGTCCAACGCAGGCAGTCGGGTCATGATAATTTTCAAACATCCCACCCGTTACCATTGTGACTTCGATTGGCCTAGAGTCAGAAACAGCATATGCTCCAGCAGTTCCCCTAGGATTTCCCAACATTATCAGGGTGTTCTGGTCAACAGCATGGGGCTGAAGCGTCATCCCTTCAAGTGATCCTGGCATCGTAGGGAGCCACGTAGATGCCGCAGCCATCCGGTAGCTCGTCAGGTAAAGCAACGTCACAAGTAAGACGAGAAAGATCATCGCAACTCGGGTGCGTCCGCGTTCGCCAGTGAAATTCTTCTGTCGCTTTAACCGCATGACGCTTCTCCCAAGTTTTGATTTGGAACACTTGCTATTCTGCAGTCCAGCAAGTGCTGTGAAACATGAACTCCAAGGTCAAACCTTGTGGGCATCGACAATCCAATCATCTGCGTGACCGCTTGTTTCGTGCGGATGCGCTCTCCCATTTGGCAATCTTTGTATCAATACGTGTCATCAGCTGCCAATAGGTACGGAATGGGGAAAATGTCATCCGGATCAGCACCCCCAAAAGCGGCGGAACAGGTTTAGTCGCCTTCTGAGAGGTAGTCCGGCGCTGCGTTGGGTTCTTCCTCCGGATATCCGGAAGATTGACAAACCATTGCACGATGGTTCTATCCAATGTTCTCAAGCGTTGTCCGGTTTTGCCAGCAAAGCATTTGTTCAGGAGTAGGATTGAGGTTGCTGCCGTAAGCGGCAACAACAGGATGTTGTGCAAGGATGCTACGCCGTAGCCTTTTTGTCCATTGTGGAGGGTGATGACGATAAGCAGTGTGTGTGCCAGGACACAGGTGCTGGAAATGGCAAAGGCAACCATCTTGGCAAATGCCGTGGATGCAATTCCTCGGCGCTTGTGCAGTGTCCAGATTGCTGAGATGACAATCGTCGATGCCATTAATGCCAGACCATTCATTGGGGCAGCAATAGGTGCATTCAGATTCGCTGTCCGAATGTAGTCATCTGCGACGTTGAAGGTGCTTCCCACGTCGTATGTCAGCGTCATTCCAAGTACCCGTCCCATGAGGATGGCGATCCCACCAAGAATGCGCTGAGAGACTTTTTGGACTAACTCTGGAATCGTATCTGGGACAGCCGTCGCTGCAATCAAAAGAAGAATCGGGGTGTGGAGTGCGCGAATGACTCTCGGGCCAT
>CAIRTT010000348.1 GCA_903881535.1 uncultured Armatimonadota bacterium | reverse complement strand
TGCCATTCGTAGGCACGGGCGCAATTTACGGAATATTTACATCCCGATACACGCGGGCGGACACAGCGGTCCGCCCCTACGCGGAGGACTTGTTTAAATGAGAGGCAACACTGGAGCCGTAAACAGATTCAGCATTTCATCCACAACACGAACAAACGTGGCAACGCGATGCCGGGGCGGGCACCGTCCACGCTGGTCAAAGCCAACAGATCGTTACCAAACAACCCAGTCATGACCACCTACTGAGGCGGTTATTCGCCGCCGCTTCGATGCTGGAAAACGTAACTTTGAGACAGCCTATAAACATCTTGTGGACAGCTGGGCGAAATTTGATAACCTAGGTCAAGAGCCAATCCTCCTTGAATGGGGAGAAAACTGATGATCAACAACGATATATCGAATGCGAAAAATCCTGATCTTCGCAACGCCCTTGCAGCACTACGCCGCGCATCGCTGATGGCTCGTAAAACCGCCATCCAGACTGGCACGAATATAGTCGTCATCAGGGATGGAAAGATGATTCGGATTTCTGCTGATGAGCTCCGACGCCAAGAAGAAAACAGTCTGTCTGGAACGTGACGTATCGCTAACGGCATTGTTGTGACGACTGTAACCCCTGCGTAGGGGCGGATTTGTTTCAACAAAGAGTCACATGGGATCCGTTCGTAACGGCCGTCGGTTTTGGCACAGACGCGATGCATCCACGGCGCGAGCGGACGAACATTAATGTAGAGGCACATACGGCCATTCAAATTCGTCACATGCGGGCGGACCCAGCGGCCCTCCCCTACGCAGAGGATTTGTTTCCACGCATGCCCGCACAGAGAATCGTTACCAATCGCACACCAAACAAGCGAGTTGCGGTAATTCGCGACGAGTCGTTAGGATAGACCAAGCCGGCCCAAATATTCCGCATCCGTGACATGCTCAAGCCATGTGACCGCGCTTCCGTTAAGGGACTCTTGGATGGCAATATGCGTCATCGGGCTGTCGGAGCGCGCGCCGTGCCAGTGCCGCTCATCTGGTTGAAAGACGATGACATCCCCGGCTTCAACTGGTTCAACCGGACCGCCATCGCGTTGAACCCAGCCAAGGCCAGCGGTAATAATCAGCGTTTGCCCCAGTGGATGCGTATGCCAGGCGGTCCGCGCGCCGGCAGAAAACGAGACATTTGCACACCCGACGCGGGCTGGCTCCCCCGCTTGCGCGTAGCGCTCTACAGTGACACTGCCGGTGAACCACTCCGCAGGACCAACGCCAATTGTGCGATCACTCGCCTTGATAATTTCCATAGCACAGCCACTGTATGGCAATTTTACGACCCGATGTACCCCTGGCTGATGCTTCGTGCTCCAACGCGGCGTCCATCCGTTGATCAGGCTGTGTAGAACACAAACTTCCGCGTAGGGGCCGGTCGCTGCGCCGGCCCGTGTGTAACATGTACCGATTTGTACTGGGGGACACGACGGGCATCCCGTCAATGTTAACTAAGAAGCGTTCCGCCGACGGCGGACACAAATACCGATGAGCGCAGCGCCACCGGTCAGCGCCAGGGCGAAGGAGCCAGGTTCGGGCGCGACGTTTGAGCCGGGTTCGGAGACACGGATGTTGCTGTTTGTCCAGATGTTAATAAAACCGTTGTAACCTTCTGGTTGAACTCCACCATACGAGATGACTTGACTAGAAAAGTTGTATGACTGACCAGTTTGCCAGAAACGACTTTGGAATCCACTAGCATCTGTATTGATTCTAAGTGTCGTGCCGGCGGAAATCGACTTTCCACCAGAAAATTCGTACCATTGAAAACCATTACTATCTACAGCTGAAGCTGGGGTAACGGGTATTGCGATTCCATCGTCCAGACTATATGACATTTCCGTCAGAGATAGACCATTGGTGTAGAAACCGATACTGTTAAGAATCATCGGTTGATTAAACGTATAGAACGAAGACAAACGCTTTTCGTAAGCCTGTTGTGAACCACTTATATTGTGAAACTCTGTCTGCGCGTTCGCAGCGGCCGACACGAGAGTAATCAGAATTGTGCTGGCTGTGATGCTGACCAGCCGATTTGAGAATAGAGACATGTAAAGCTTACCTTTGGGCACTTGAAGGCATACGTATCCATCAAATGCAGGTTGAAATTTATTGAATGTCTGCTGCCAAAATGGACTTGAAAGCCAATAAACAGACACGAAAAGTATCGTTTGGGTCATTGCGGATGTAAATGTCCGGTGCGGTTAAAACATCTTAAAACTTGTCGGCAGAGCCGTTAAAACATCTTAAAATGTGCGATACGCCGTGGATCACGCTGGCGGATTCCACAGTTCGTGATAAAGCGAGACGCCAAAGCATCCAGATATCGACTAAGCTGGTTGTTTGGCTGCGGGCTATCGTAATAGTCGGTCATTCCATAGAGAGCTGGTACAACCGGATGGCTCATTTCGCCTTTGAAATGCCAAATAGACGACCAACAGTCACGCATTGGTGTTTCGATGACCGTACACGAAAGTTTTAACAAATTTTAATGTGGGTTTTCGTTGTTACACCGACACATATTAAGTACAACGTCTAGTTGTATGCGTCCCCTTGTACATCTGTTAGGCAAATGTGAACTAACCGTTGCGGGCGCACCCGTTCCATTCCAAATTCGACGCAAACTATGGAACGTAATTGGACTCGTCGCAACCGCCCCGAACTGCGAAATCGGACGCACTGAGCTCACCGAAGCAGCCTGGCCCCTCAGCGATGTCAACAGCAGGAATGCCCTTCTCCATATGTGGCGGCGTTCGATTGTGGATGCATCCGCGCCCTTCCTAAATGGCACTTTGGTCAACATCGATGAAAACCATGTTTCCATTGACACCACTTGCGTTGCTATCGACTATCAGGACTGTTGCGACCTTGCGAAGGTTGCTCTCGCAAGCGATGAAGCCGATGTTGTTCTGGAAGCCGGCCGCGCATTTGATGCCCTTGCCGAAGATAAGCTGCTCCTGCCCTCGTTCCCATCGTCGTTTGTGGAGATCCGAAGGCAATTTGACGTGCAACGTAAGGCTGTCCTCAGACGTGCCTGGCAGGCGGAAGCCCATTTGCATCCCGACCCGCAGACGCTGGTATCCGTCTTTGATGAGCGGCTCCGCAGCCTCGGCGACATGAATGGCATCGGCAACTCCGCCGTTCCATTCGCACCGCTTCCAGGCACCACACCTGTCAAAAAAGTCAACCTTCCAACGGCAGCACAGGTTACAGCAGCCACCATCATCGGTCTCCTTATCTTGGCGCCAATCGTGCATGTCCTCATCGACACTCCCCGGAAGGCCAATTATCCAAAGGTCCTGAGTGGATCGGTAAACAAGCCGCTCTCAGACCTCAGCCGCAATATCATTTTCCAGCTTGGCGCACGTGACATCAAGCAGTCGCTTGCCACCGCCATTTGCACAGATTCAAGCGGTAACATCATCGCCGCCGGGATGGCGACAACGACAAACGGAGACCACCAAAGCATCACAGTGATGCTGACCAATAGCGGAAAAGTTCGCTGGGTGACGCGGCAAAGCGATGCCGCTGGCATTACAACGACACCCAAGCAAATTTTTAGGGCTGAAGGCGGACGCATTTATGTCGCATCCGAGCTCACCGCGCAGCGCGGCAATGCACGGAACCTCGCGCCAGGTCGTTATTTGTCTGTCAGTGTTTACACACGCGATGGCACACACTCGTTTGAACGCGTCCATCCCGTGGCAATCGATGCTGCTGGAACGCTTCCCATTAAATTGATCTCAGACCAAAAGGGCGGTGTCTATGCATTTGGCTCATCGGCAACAACCCAGTCAACCGAAATAATGCATATCACTTCAGGGTCAGCCACGGATGCAGCTCCACAGCTGATCGGCTTTCCGAAAGACTTTCGCCTGACGGATGCGATCGCCGATGCCAATGGCCACATCTTCCTGCTCGGGTATGTGCCTGTGAAGACACTGGATGGTAACCGCCACGATTGGCATATTCAGGCATTTGACAAAAATGCCAAGATGGTGTGGTCAAGAAATGTGACGGGTGCCCCCGAACTGGCATCGACAAATGTCCGTGGCCTAATCAATGCGATTGGACAGCTCGTAGCGTATGGCCCCCGCCCCACACCGAACAAGCAAAACAAAGGTCGCTTGGTTGCATCCTTGGTGACGATGTCGGCTAGTGCCGGGGAAGTCATTTTATTGGATCGTTTTGACTCCGAAAATCAAGACATGGACTTTGCGCTTTGTTGCTTACCGGTTGGGAAGTCAGCCTTGATGGGAATCACAACACAATCGCCTATTGGCTCCGAAAGCATGACCCTGCATCGGTTTGGAAATGCCGCGACAGATACATCGCTTACGCTGACCATGGGTCTTCCCTACAATCAACGCGTTGAAAGCATTCTCTCGCTTTACATCGATGGAAATGCTGCGGTCAACATGCTGTTCCGCCCAAGCAAGCAGGCTGGATCCAATGTTGCACTGACGTATGTTCGCAAATACTTTGGGCGTGAGGTCTCGACGGGAAGTCTCACGACAGCTGTTCCGTTTGCGTATACAACGGGTGCCGCTGGGTATGTGGCAGGTCATTACAATAATACGTTCAGCGTTTATTACTTCGGTCTGTTGCCGTAAACAAACCGTTTTTAGGATGTGGGCGCTGTGCTGGTCCGCGTGTAACGGTTTGGGATTGCCTTGTATTTTTGCCAATTGTTGATGTCAATGCTGCGCTTGCCGGCCCGCGCGTATCGACACGGTTTTGCATTGTATTTTTCCAATCGCTGATGCTAATGCTGCGCTTGCCGGGTGGATGCATCGCGTTTGTGCCGATCTCGCCGGATGTTATGAAACTTCTGTTTTGTCTATGCTTCGGCTCGGCTTGTTTGTTGCGCTACCTGGTCATGTGGGGCGACCATCCCCGATGGTCACGACGGGGCTTTGTCGCATCGATTTGTTGATTTTGACCATCGACGACGGTGCCCGCCCTGGCAGCCGCCGAATGTCCACTGGCTTACAAAATCTGTCGGCTGCAATGACCGGCTCCCGGCACACCCACTCCACATTCCACCCAGCGTCGCGTTGTCGCGCATATTCGTGTCGGTTGTGCTGGATCAAATGCTTAATCCGTTTGCGGCTCCACTGATGCCTCTCATTGAATCAAATCCTCTGCGTAGGGGCGGACCGCTGTGTCCGCCCGCGTGTATCGGTTTAGGATTCCCTTTGTTTTTGCCAATTGTTGATGCTAATGCTGCGCTTGCCGGGTGGATGTATCGCGTTTGTGCCGATCTCGCCGGATGTTATGAAACTTCTGTTTTGTCTATGGTTCGGCTCCACTGATGCCTCTCATTGAAACAAAACCTCCGCGTAGGGGCGGACCGCTGCGCCGGCCCGCGTGAAACATGTACCGATTTGTACGGGGGACACGACGGCCATCCCCTCAATGCTAACTACGCAGCATTCCGACGACGGCGGATACAAATGCCGATGAGCGCAGCGCCACCGATCAGCGCCAGGGCGAAGGAGCCGGGCTCCGGCGCGACGTTTGAGCCGCCGAGAGCGGTGACACGAAGGTTGCTGTTTGTAACATCAACAGTAAGATTGTTTCCATTGATCGTTGTTCCAGCGAATGTCACGTTCGAGCTGCTGTCGATTCCCCCAATCATTGACGACCAGGTATAAGGTAACGCGGTATTTTGTGTACGAACGGTTAAAATGGAGTTTTTATTTACCGTCAGGGGTGTGAGCAAGTTGAACCACCGTAGCCCGTTGGACTCCTCAAGTTGTAACTGGTCGGTAGTCAGCGTTACAAGTTGGTTATTGAGGGTGTAGCTTAGAGATGTCAATGGAGAACTGTATGTGAAAAAGCCAACACTATTCAGAATCATTGATTCATTAAATACATACGTTGACTCCAACTCACCCTGATTACCAGTTAGGAAAAACGGTCCGTAGAATTCCTTGATGACATCGATTTCGGCATGCGCTCGGCCTGCGATGCAGGAAAGCAAAAGTACACCTACGGCAATACCGGGCGGGCGTTTAAAAAGAGGAAACATTGTTAGATTCAGATCAGACAGTAGGGTCATTCATTACCCAGCTGCCGTTTTGTGGATTTGAGCTCCACAGTAACCAACAGAACGTGAACAGAGTGGCGCCCGCCGCAAGTATCGTTTGGGGCAGTCGGTCTGTAAATGCCAAATGTAGATAAAACATATTAATCTTTATTAAAACTTATTAATACTTGCGCAGAGGCATCAATTATGAAGGCGAAGTACAGATTTACGGGTGCGGATTTCACAGTCGGCAAGCTAATCTGAAACAAAAGCTCCGCGTCGGGCCCGGCCACCGTGTCCGCCCACCTAACGCACTGTCGACTTGCATCCCGGGCAGGCATGGAAGCCTGCCCCTACAAGACTTAACTCCGATCCAAAACTCCGGTGTTGATCTGGCCGCTTTGAATTTGAACCAATGTGTGCTCGCTTACGCGATGGAATTACTGCAAAACTGCACGGCTAGCAGCTGCAGCATTCATCCAATGCAGCGCGCTGAATTATCCATAGAAATACGATAATTACTACCACTGGTCACCTTTCGGCCATTGGATGGGAATATTGGTGATTTATAATTAATAATTAAGTGTGTTTACATTGTAATGATGGCTGGTATAACGTACACCCATTGGATGTATGCGCCTCCTTTTACACCTCTTAGGCCACTGTGAAGTTACCGTAGCGGGGGCACCCGTCCCGTTCAACATCAGACGTAAACATTGGTACGTGACTGCGCTCGTCGCGACAGCGCCAAACTGCGAGATTCGACGCAAAGAACTCACCGAAACCGTGTGGCCATTGAGCGATCACAATAGCCAGACAGTCCTTCTCCATACGTGGCGACGCTCCATGCTGTTTGCATCCACACGGTTCCTAAACGTTCCGCCGGTCACCATCACCGAAAACCATGTCTCTATTAACAGCACCTGCATCGGTAGCGACTATCTGGACTGCTGCAGCCACGCGAACATCGCCCGCAACAGCATCGATGGACAAGCTGTTCTGGAAGCAGGAACAGCTTTTGATACCATCGCCGAGGAAAAGATTCTCCTGCCCACATTCCCAGGAGAGTTTGTGGAGATCCGACGGGAATTTGACATTCTGCGAATCGAAGTCCTCCGACGTACCTGGCAGGCGGAAGCCCATTTACATCCACCTAAGAAATCTTATAAATCCACATTTGAATTGCGGCTCCGTAGCCTCGGCGATTTGAATGGCATCGGTAAGTCTGCGATTCCATTCAAGGCGATTTCATCGGACACCACACCCACTAAGGCGTTCAACCTACCAACCAGAGCGCAGCTTACTGCCGCGGCTATCGGCTCCGTTATCATCGTTACACCCCTTGTCCTTGGGTATATCAATACGCCTCAGAAGTCCAATGACCCCGCAGTCCTCAGCCGCCCAGTCAACAAACCCCTCTCCGACCTCAGTCGCAATGTGCTTTTCCGGCTTGGGACACGTGACGTTAAGCAATCGATCGCTACCGCCATCGCGATCAGCCCGACCGGGCAAATCATCGCCGCCGGGACCGCGATAAAGAAAACAGGCGAACACCAAACCATCACCTTGCTGCTCTCAAAGAGTGGCAAACCAAGCTGGGTAACGCCGCTAAATGATGGCAGAGGAATCTTGACCACCCCGCAGCAGATTTTCTGCGCTGAGGGTGGCCGCATCTATGTAGCAGCTCGGCTAACGGTGCAATCGAACAATGCACGCAACCTCGCTCCCGGCAGCTATATGTCTGTAAATGTTTACACAGCCGATGGAAGGCATGTATTCGAGCGCGTTCATCCTGTCACCCTTGATAAAGCTGCAGCACACCAGGTCAAACTCATCTCTGACCAACAGGGCGGTGTCTATGCATTTGGCTCATCGGCAACGAATCAGTCACCAGAAATGTTGCATATCAGTTCGGGGTTAGAGGCCGATACAGCTCCACAGCGATTTGTATTCCCGAAAGACTTTCGCCTGACGGATACGATCGCGGATGACAACGGCCACACATTCCTGCTCGGACATTTACCGGTCAAGACACGTACAGGGACTCGCATGGATTGGCATATTCAGGCCATTGATAAAGCTGCCAAGACGCTGTGGTCCCGCCGTATCACCGGTGCTGATGGACAATTTTCAACGATTGTTAGCGGAAAAATTAATGCGCAGGGAAATCTTGTCGTGTACGGGCCTCTTCCAAGTCCGGAAAAGCGAAATGGCGGCAGGATGGTCGCATCACTTGTCACATTGTCGCCTCTCACGGGAGATGTCATCCTCACAGACCGTTTTGACACGGAGAATCAAAACCTGAACTTTGCGCTTTGTTGTCTGCCAATCGGAAAGTCTGCGGTGATCGCGGTTACCACGCATTCCACCGCGGGTCCCGAAGGCATTGTCATGCACCGCTTTGGAAATGCGCATACAGACACATCCCTGACGCTTTCCGTCGGTCTTCCAAATGATGAACGTGTGGATGATATTGTCTCCTTCTTCATCGATGGCAATGGTGCGGCGAACATTCTGCTCCGACCGCGTAAGGCAAAATCATCCAATGCTGCACTCAGCTACGTGCGTAAATTTTTCGGGCGTGAGGTCTCGACGGGAAGTCTGACGACAGCTGTTCCGTTTGCGTATACAACGGGTGCCGCGGGGTATGTGGCAGGTCATTACAATAATACGTTCAGCGTTTATTACTTCGGTCTGCTGCCGTAAACAAACCGTTTGTAGGATGTGGCGGCTGCGCCGGTCCGCGCGTATCGCTACGGTTTTGCCTTTTGTGTCTGCTAATTGTTTATGTCCATGCTGCGCTTGCCGGGTGGATGCATCGCGATACGACGCTGGTTCTAAACTGGTGGTGCTGGTTTTCGTTGATAACCGTAATGAGCGTAGCAAGGTGTCCACTAAAGGCCGTATTCACCAACGCCCAGCCGAACGGCGTACACGCAAGCGGTACCTGCCGGAGCACCGCCTCATAAAACCTCTGAATTGGGAAATTAGCCTACGCAAACTCGATTTCGTTGATTAATCACAAACATTTACTTTTGTTTTCTCGGATTTACGGGACGTCACCTGATATGTGGCAAGTAGAATAGTCCTCGATGCGTCCCTTCCTACACCTGCTGGGTCAATGTGAGGTCACTGCGGATGATGAACCTATTCCATCCCAGATCACCCGCAAACATTGGTACGTCATCGGCCTCGTCTCAACATCCCAAAACTGCAAAATCGGACGCCAAGACCTCATGGAAATCGTGTGGCCCCTGAGCGATGAAAAAAGCCGGAGCGTGCTCCTCTACACATGGCGCCGCGTTATCACGGCGACAACCTCACCGATCAATCCGGATGCCCCAATCCTCATCACCGAAGATGAAGTTTCCATCAATACCAATTCTCTGGTGATTGACTATCAGGAGTGCCTTAGCCTCGCCAAGATTGTCCTAACAAGTGATGATGCCCATGCGGTCCTTGAGGCAGGAACCGCGTTTGATGCGATCGCACAGGAAAAGGTTCTCCTTCCATCATTTACATCGTCGTTTGTGCAGGTCCGAGAGCACTTTGACAAACAACGCCTTGCTGTCCTCCGCCGCACCTGCCAGGCAGAAGCGCATCTGCAACCTGAATCGCAACCGCTAATCTCGAAATTCGAACTGCGACTCCGCAGACTCGATGATGAAAATGCTATTGGGGCTCCGGCCATTCCCTTCAAAGACATTCTGAATCAGCCGATTGCTCCACCTCGAAATGGCATCGTGCTTAGCTCTGCTTCCCAGCTCGCGGTATCCATCGCTCTGAGCGTTATCATCGCGGCTCCTTTTGTCTTTGGCTCCCTGAATACGCCGCCTAAATTGCAGCTGCAGTTCATGCATGGGAGCAAGGTCGACCGCCCAATCACCGACCTAAGTAATTTCGTGATGTTTCAGGTGAGAGACCGTAGCATCAAACGTTCAGCCGCCACGGCTATTAGCATCACCGCAAAGGACCGCATCATCGCCGCCGGGACGGCAACCCTTACAAACAGCGATCACCAAACGATGATCGCGATGCTGTCAATGAGTGGAAAAGCCCGGTGGGTGGCAAAGTTCACCGATGATAAAGGCATTCAGACCACGCCAAAGCAGGTTCTTAGCTCGGAAAGCGGTCGGATTTATGTCGCATCGGAGCTGCTAGCCGGTCCGAGTAATGCACGCAAGCTGGCACCAGGTCGGTATCTGGCTGTCAGTGTCCTCACCCGTGATGGCGAGCGTCTTCTTGAACGCGTTCATCCAGATGTTTTAGATGGAGACCCTTTGCACCCGATCAGGCTTACCACTGACCATAAGGGAGGCATCCATGCCTTTGCCGTCTCAGCGCGAGGTCTCACAACCATCACGTTACATGTGCCTGCGGGACGACCCACGGAGGTCGCCGCACCGCTGACGGGATATCCAAAAGCCTTTAAGATCACGGATGCCATTTCCGATGACAAGGGTCATGTATTCCTTATTGGCCATCTGCCTGTGAAAACAAGCAGCGGTGTGCGGTTGGATTGGCATATTCAGGC
This sequence comes from uncultured Armatimonadota bacterium, assembly GCA_903881535.1. GTDB lineage: Bacteria > Armatimonadota > Armatimonadia > Armatimonadales > Armatimonadaceae > CAIRTT01. The sequence continues at coordinate 2,818 of CAIRTT010000348.1, read as the reverse complement.
ATTGGATAAATCATCCAAGACACTGTGGACCCGCGCTGTCCCGGGTGCCGTGGCTCAGGCATCCGTGCCTATCCGAGGCATCATCAACGCAATGGGGAATGTTGTCGCTTATGGTCCCCTTCCCACGCCGAATAAACGCAACCGGGGTCGTAAGGTTGCCACGATGGTGACGATGACGCCAACAAGTGGAGCTCTGATCGCCCGCGAGTGTTTTGACACAGAAGATCAGAATCCAGCCTTTACGCTTTATCCGTTGACGATTGGAAATTCGGCCTTCATTGCTGTTACCAAGCAATCTCCGGATGCAGATAACCCGTTCTCCATTCATCGCTTCGGCATTGCGGCTACGGACACGGCGCTGACGCTGTCGATGCGATTTCCGGGTAAAAAGCGTGTGAAGCGCATTGTCTCGTTTTACATTAACAAAAATGGGGTTGTGGCGGGACTGTTGCAGCCGGATCAGGAAGAGTCATCCAGTGCAGCATTGACCTATACCCGGATGTTCTTCGGGCGTGGGATTCAAACGGGTGCTCTTAGCGCAGTGGTTCCGTATCGCTACAACGAAGCGCGAGGGGAAATCGTCGCCGGGCATTACGCCAACACATTTTGTGTTTACGACTTTAGTAAGCTCCCGTAGTCAATCCTCTTCCAACAGTTGATCAGGCTTTCTAAAACACAAACTCCGCGTAGGGGCAGGCCGCTGCGCCGGCCCGCGCCCAACGGTTTGGGGATTGCCTCTTGTTTTTGTCAATTGTTGATGTGCGGACTTTGGATGCATCACTATTGGCTTTGCCACTTCGTCCACAATTCCAAATCAACCATTCGTAGGGGCAGGCCTCTGTGCCTGCCCTTCTAACGTAATCTTGACTTGCATCGCGGGCAGGCGGGGAATCCCGCCCGCACGCAGCTCCGCTAACTAAGCAGCATTACGACGACGGCGCAGCGCGATCCCCGCGAGCGCACCGCCACCGGTGAGAAACAACGCGATGGAGCCAGGCTCAGGCGCGACGTTTGAGCCCGGTTCGGAGACCTTTATGTTGCCAGAACTCCATCCAGATGCAGTCGGAGTAAATGACACGCCAACGGCATTCACACCGGAATAACCAGCGTATAGATATTTGGTACTACTGATGTCGGAAGCATAGTAAGAAGATTCCAAAACGACAGTAGTCCCTGCCGCATATGTAGTGGGGTTAGCAAATGTGTAATAGTAGAGTCGTCCATCAAACTGGTCGGCTGTAACGGTTGCCCAAGGATTATCGCCAATTTTGTATCGATACACTTCGTTTGGCTGAGACGCAGACATGAAGCCGACTTGGTTGAGAATCAACGATCGCTGGAAGGTGAACGTTGATGTCTCGAATGTGGTTGTGTCACCACCTTTATCGATACCGTTTAAAACTTCCGACTGTGCGTAAACATTCGGCGCCATACCAACGAGAAAAAGCAAACCAGATGCTGCGCCGGCGAGTTTTAGAGAACGAACATTCATTTACAGCTTCGATCTAAATGCCCGGATAGTTTCCCTACGCGAACATTTTGCAGTATTTGGCGCACACAACGGATGTGATTGCAGCCTCGACAGTGTTGAAGGGAGGGCATGAGAGCGTCAATACCGTTGCTTGGTAAACTTTTCTAATGTTTGCGTCGAAGGCAGTAATGTTTGGAAATGTTTTTGGAATTCAGCTCATCGACATGGCAAAGATCAGCGTTTCGTGGTCAGCATTTGAAGTAGAATTGGTTATTGTTGGCCGAATTTACAAGTAAATTTGTAACATAGGTGCTGCACGCGAGCCATGATAGCTGGCTCCAAGACCCGAACATCAACTGAGTATTGATAAGCACGGGAGGGCACAGCGGCCCTCCCCTACGCGGAGGATTAGTCTCAAGATGAGGCATCACCAAAACCGGACCAAACAGAAAACTGTGGTTTCCCAACACCAGGCGGCATCGGCACGCATGGGATACATCCACCGTGCAAGCGGATATATATCGATCCAATGCCATATCCAGCAAATCGAGTTTGATACGTACGGACAGGCGTCCCGGCCTGCCCGCACAGGTCGATGCTAACTAAGCAGCATTACGTCGACGGCGCAGCGCGATCCCCGCGAGCGCACCGCCACCGGTGAGCAACAGCGCGATGGAGCCAGGCTCCGGCGCGACGTTTGAACCAGGGTTCGAGACCTTGATGTTGCCGGTAGCCCTGTTGAGAGTTCCAAGGTCATTGTTGGCACCAAATGTATATGTATGCGTTACACCCACATCGTTGGTTGAACTAATGTCGTGTGCATACCAACGAGTATCGGTTGGGGAAAGATCTTTCGAAGAAAATATCATTACCTTTGTTCCAGCCGCGTATGTTTGCGGATTAGTAAATGTGAAGTATCTAAAACCGTTTTCAGCTGCTCCCAATGTATCTGTTATGGTCGTATAACTGGCCGACTCGCCAATTTTATACTTAAAAGTCGTTCCAACAGCGTCGGGTATCCCAATTGAGTTGAGAATCAACGATTGGTTGAATGTGAAGATAGAGACATGCGGGTTGGGCCGAGGAGCAGCAGCACTTGCAGTAACATTCAACACCGACGTCTGTGCATAGACATTCGGCGCCGTACCAACGACACAGAGCAAGCCAGCTACTGCGCCGGCGAGTTTTAGAGAACGAACATTCATTTACAGCTTCCATCTAAATGCTCGGATAGTTTCCCTACGCGAACATTTTGCAGTACTTGGCGCACAGAACGGTTGTGAATGCAGCCTCGACAGTGTTGAAGGGAGGGCATGAGAGCGTCAATATCCATGCTTGGTAAACTTT
>CAIRTT010000347.1 GCA_903881535.1 uncultured Armatimonadota bacterium | reverse complement strand
GGCTGGCCATGAATGGTCAGGCCATACACCGCTGTCGAGCACCGCAAAGCTGGTCGACCCGGAGTCAAACCAGACATCAAGGACATCCTTTTCCTTGGTGAACTCGCTCGCAGGAACGCCTTTGTAAGTAAAGCCAGCGGGGAGGATGTCCACCGGCGACATGCTGTACCAGGCCTCGATGCCATTTTCCTTGATGACCGCGACGGCGGCATCGTATGCGGTCTCATCGAAGACCGGCTCGCCATTGGCGTAGAAGATGGCGATTGGCACGCCCCAGTGGCGCTGGCGGGAAACGGTCCAGTCCGGGCGGCTGGCGACTGCGGCGCTGATGCGGTTGCTGGCCTGCGGCGGGTACCACGCGACGGTGTCAATGCCGGCGAGGGCCTTTTTACGTAGGTCGTTATGGTCGACGGCGACAAACCACTGCACGGTGGCGCGAAAGATCAGCGGCTTGTAAGGAGCGCGCGGTGCGTGCGGGTACTTGTGTGAAAAGTCGCGGAGGGCGAGAAGCGCTCCGGCATCCGTGAGGGCCTGCGGGATCACCTTATTGCCTTCATCCGTTGAAATTCCAACAAATGGGCCGGCATCTTCGGTGAAGCGTCCACGTCCATCCACTGGGGAGAGCACGCGGAGGCCGTGTTTCATTCCGGTGATGTAGTCATCGGGGCCGTGGCCGGGTGCAGTGTGCACAATGCCTGTACCGGTGTCGAGGGTGACATAGTTTGCCGGGCAGATTGGCGATTCGCGGTCGAAGATTGGATCGAGAGCGTGAAGCGGGTGCTGGAAGCGGATGCCAACGAGGTCAGAGCCACGCAGGCGGAGGAGCTCGGTGACATTTTCGAGGGCGCAGCTGGATGTGACATCGGCGAGGAGGCCATCCGCGACGAGGAGAGGCCCGTGGTTGCTGGTGCCAACGACGACATAATCAAAGTCGGGGTGTACGGAGAGACCTGTGTTCGCGGGGATGGTCCACGGGGTTGTCGTCCAGATGAGGGCGCGGACGCCGATGGTCGTATTTAGGACGCCATTTGGGTCACCGCCAGCGAGCAGCGGGAATGCGACATGGATACTTGGCGAGATGTGGTCTTTGTGTTCAGCTTCGGTGTTAGCGAGTGCGGTTTCGTTCGCCGGGTCCCAGAGGACGGGCTTGAGGCCGCGGTAGACATAGCCTTGCTTACAGAGGCCGAGGAAGGTCTCTACGATTTTCGATTCGAAGGCGGGCGCCATCGTGAGGTAAGGGTGATCCCAATCAGCGCGGATGCCGAGGCGTTGGAACTGTGTCTTTTGCGTGGTGACCCAACGGGTGGCGTACTCGCGGCAGCGTGCGCGGAGGGTATCGGGCGTCCACTGGACCTTTTCCTCGCGGAGCTCTTTTACGACGGCGACTTCGATCGGCAGGCCGTGGTTGTCCCATCCTGGGACGTAGGGCGCTTCGTAACCGGCCATCGTCTTGTATTTAACAACGATGTCCTTTAGGGTTTTGTTGAGCGCGTGTCCGAGGTGGATGTTGCCGTTTGAATATGGCGGGCCATCGTGGAGGATAAAACGTCCCTTTGGCGCGGGTTTGCTGAGGGATTGCTGATAGATGCCAAGCTCGTTCCAGCGTTCCTGGATGGCGGGTTCGCGGGTTGGCAGGTCAGCCTTCATCGCGAAGTCAGTGGCAGGGAGGTTGAGGGTGTTTCGATAGTCCATTGGGTGCAGTCGGGTCCGGTTCAACGTTTCGACGATGATATGCGCCCCGCGGGATGCGTGCGCCCACCGAACCGGGGCCGATGCAAGAAAAGGTCATCGACAGCGGGGGCACTACTCCACAGGACGCCAGATAATCTGACAGATCCCACCGGACCGATAGTGTCGTGCCATCATAGCGGGTTGATTTTACCATGATGCCCTCCTTGGGCGGGTGTGGTGGAGGTGTGCGGCCAGTTGGGTTCAGGCCCAGGGACTAATCGGGCTTCTTGCTGCTTTTACCGTACGTGTCCTTATGACATCTCCAGATGTGGGCTTGCCTGTACTTCGCATGCTGATCACTGTCTCTGTAGACCAAGAATCCTGCGGGCTCCTTTAGGTACATCCGTTTACTGGCAAAATGGTGAAACTCTAATGAACGCATACGATGCCCTTCGAAAACGTTATTCGTTTGGGTTCACAAGCAGTCTCTCAACATCTTTCATGAGCAGGTAGAGATGTAATGGATTGCTTGGGCACTCAGTCATCCCGAATTTAAGATACAGAGCTTTTGCATCTTCATCCTTGGCATGCGTCATCACTGCCCGGACGCCGGCAGCTCGCGCAACCGTAAGACAGCGCTTTAGTGCGTCTTTGAAGAGACCTTTGCCGATACCTTGCCCTTGATAGGCAACATCGACGGCAAAGCGAGCCATCAGAAGAATCGGAATGGGATGTCTTGCAAGCCCTTTTGCCATCCGTTCAGGTGCATCATCGTAAAGAACCGAACTGACGGCGAGCGAATAGTAGCCCACCACTCTGTTTTCATCAAGACCGACAAATGTTCTGGCGCTACCGTTGCTTTGGTTCGCTAGGGCGTGTCGGATTAGAAAAGCATTGAGCGGTTCTTTGCCACAGTCAAATGCGAGAAAATCGTGGGACTTTTCAAGTGGATGCGGACCGGTAAAGCGACTCACGATTCGAAGACACTCGGCCGGCTAAAGAGCTCCCGCAATGCTGGAATCTCCTTGGGAGGTTCTTCAAGCTTGGCCAGCAACCAGTCGTGTTCTTCTTTGGAAACTCTAATGAGACGGTGGTCTGCTATGACTTCTTCTGCCGCATCCAGAGACTTACTAAGTACGAATTGACTCACATTCATGTTCTGAATCCGAGCTGCCTCAGCAAGCTTGGCCTTCTGTTCAGCAGATGCTCTTATATTCAGTTGTTCGGCTTTTTGGATGGTTTGCATATCTAATCTCTTGATGAAGTATGAACAGACCATACCATTTGTATATACATTGACCACACATTTTCGAAACTGTGCAATCCTTAGTATCGTGTCTGCTCAGATGTGTACCAAATAAAGGGATGATAACCGGCGAGATTCTCTTCACTTCGATGGCTACGACTAGTTGCGCCAAATCGAATATCACTATCCTAAATGACCTCTCGTGACACGACTAATTTAAGTTGGAGAGATTACGAAAATGAACCACCACCTTCAGACCAAGAACTAGTGCCTGCCCCAAATGTGCGCTGTCCCGGCTTCGCATGCTAAGGTAACGCAATGGATGAGACAACCAAGGTTGCGGCGCGGAAGATGGCCTTCATCGATGTCCTCCGCGGTCTGGCCGCCGTGCTTGTCTATGTGTTTCATCAGCAAATCCATACATTTATCGGCTACCCGGAGACCCCCATCCCGGCGGGGTCGGTGACATGGTGGCTCTTCCTTGGTGCGATTGACCTCGGCAAGATCGCCGTCGCCGTGTTCTTCTGCGTGTCGGGCTACCTGATTCCGAGCACGCTGACCAAGCCCGGAGCGACGCTTCGCGACTTCACCATCCACCGCATCTTCCGGCTTTATCCGGCTTACTGGGTTAGTATCGCAAGCCGTATGGTGGTCCTGATCGCCCTCGGGATGACGGCAAACCTTCCGACCACATTCAACCTGCTAGCAAACATCACGATGTTCCAAAAGTTCATCGGGCAGCAGGACTTGATCGGCGTCTTCTGGACGCTGCAGATTGAGCTGGTGTTTTACATCGTGGCCGCGTTCCTCGCGTGGCGGAAGCTGCTCACACAACGCTGGCCAATACAGCTCACAATGATGCTCTTGACGCTTGTTTGTGCGGCGGGGCGGTATGTCACGCACAAGCCTCTCCCAGTTGCGATGTTTATGGCGATGTCACTCATGTGGATGGCCGATACGCTGCGGGCGAGCGAACGCGGTGAAGTCACGGGCGCAGCGGTCAAACGGGCTGTCATTAGCATGGTCATCATGCTCGTACCCGCAAGCCTGCTCGGGTATGGGGATGAGGGCCCTAGGTACATCACGTCGTATCTGATTGCGATTGGCATTTTTGTGTTCTGCTGGGCGAAGCGATCGGCTTTTGAGAAATCCAACATTTTGATGCGTGCGCTTGGCTGGCTGGGTGACTGGTCGTATGGCATTTACCTGATGCACGGGTCGTTGCTGATTCTCATCGCACAGCCGCTCAAAAACCTGACGAACAATGTCTGGCTGACCACCGCCGGGACGCTCCCCTTGTTGTTGTTGGCTTCCTGGTTGCTCTACCGCTACATCGAGGCCCCGATGATCCGCATCGGCAAGCAGGCTACCAAGCGGAATACGGTTTGAGCTGCTCTTTCGGATGCTAGATTAATGTTGAAATTCCATCATTGATCTGAGTGCCGACAGCCTGTCGCTTCGAGATCCCCATTAGAAACCTGTCCTCTGAAATTTCAGTCTTGTGGGGATACGTGTCTAGTTTTTCACGTGTATAAACAAGACATTCAGTGGCATTTTGTGGGATAATCCCTCCGATGTATAGAGAGTTACTGAAGGAATCACGTGCACCGAGTGCATGCGAACGTGCATTGGAGTATGCGACCGGCCGCCCTGATGGTTTGCTTACAGCCGATGACATCCCTGACACAACGCCTGCCGCGGCTACCCGAGCCCTTGCAAGACTTGCCGAAAGGGGTGTTCTGATACGGGTTTCAAAGGGACTATATTTTGCGCCAAAAGACACACCCTTAGGCAAAAGCCAACCATCTGAATTTGACATCGCACAAAAGACACTTTTGGGACGGACAAGGCTTAGAGGTACGGCGGCAGCCAACCACCTTGGGCTAAGTACACAGGTTTCTGCGCGACCGGAAATCGTCGTGTTTGCCAACAACATACCAACGCACACGGGTGCTCTCCGCGTGACGCTTCGTCGAGGTACTCCACCCAAGCAGCTGACCGAGATACAAGGCGCCCTCATCGAATTTATACATGATCGTGGCAGCTATGCGGATACATCACCCGCTGTAGTCCACGATGTCCTTTGCAAACTTCTGGAAAGCATGTCACGGACACATGTTCGCCAACTTTGCGATGTGGCCATTACGGAACCTCCAAGAGTTAGGGCAATTATTGGCGCTTTATTGGAATTGTCAAATGTTGCGTCGAACATGGTGGAACCGCTCAAAAAGTCATTGAATCCACTGTCAAAATTCGATTTTGGTCTGTTCACAGAGCTGCCCAATGCTCATCAATGGCAAGCAAAGTGAGCTACCTTTTCCAAACCGCCTATTTTCGAGACATCATCAACACGACTGCTCTGGATAACGACATTAGCAACCCAGGCATCGTCGAGAAAGATTACTTCGTTACGGAAGCACTACGGCTAATCCAAAGAGATTTCGGTTCGGTTGTCATTTTCAAAGGCGGTACCAGCCTCTCCAAAGGTTGGAACCTAATCAATCGTTTCTCCGAAGACATCGACCTCTATGTTGAGCCGTCGGGCAGTGACTTAGAGACGTTGGAGCGTTTCCAGCAAATCGCAGCCTGTGTCTCTACCTTTCCCGGATTCACTGGAAGATCGGGGCGTAAGGATACAGGATGCTCATCATGGACAGAAGAGTTCGCCTTCGATAGCAAGATGCCGACACTCGGTGGTATTCGTCCAGTCGTCCTGTTAGAGGCGGGTATTCAAAGTGCAGCTCAGCCTACGGAAACACGTAACTTATCGTCCATGATTGCGCATTCTCTGAATGTGCGTAATGCGATTACCGGAACTGTGGACCGCAATCACTTTCCGATGAAGCAGCTTCATTTTCGGAGAACATTTGTCGAAAAGCTCTTCACGCTTCACTCCCGGGTCGAACGTTCCATCAGGCAAAATCGCGATTTGGGACGGGATGCTCGCCATTACTACGATTTGGCGATGCTGATCAATCAGCAAGAAACCCAAACGATGCTTGCATCTCAGGAATTTACCGACAGCTGTAAAGAGTACAGAAATCTAACGGCTACGTTCTATCCAGGGCAGGTTAAGTTTCTGCCGAATGAGATGAATCTTCACAACAGTCCAGCACTCTTTCCAGATGATGTGTTACGAGGAAAGTTGATGGCTGAGTACAACAGGGAGGCTGAGACGCTTTGCTATGGTCCCTATCCGGCTTTCGACGATGTTTTGAAGGCTTTCGCCGGCATTCGAGAGTTTCTAGATGTGAACATCGATGGATGAATCAATTAAGTGTTCGTTTTGAAACTTGATAATGCAGTCTCTACCGCTACATCGAGGCCCCGATGGTCCGCATCGGCAAGCAGCTAACTAAACGCCTGGTGCTGTGAAGCATCGATTGGCGACTGACAGGATGCCGGCATTTCTGGCATAATGAGTGTAATTCGCAGGTTCACCGATGCGCCTGCGACATCCACGATTACTGTTTGCTGACCGGTCACCCACTATGACATTTACAAAACCCTTTGCAACCGCGCTCCTTGGCAGCATCGCGCTCGGCATCAGCCTCGCCGCGCCCGCGAGGCAAACATCCAAGATCATCTTCAACCGCGATATCCGGCCCATCCTCTCGGATAACTGCTTTGCCTGCCACGGCCCCGACAAAAACAAACGCCAGGCAAACCTGCGCCTCGATCAGCCAAACCGCGCCATCATCCCGGGAGATATTGTCGCCAGCCAGCTGGTGCAACGGATCAGCAAGCCGGCATCCGATGCCCTTGCGATGCCACCCGCGGACTTCCACAAGACCATCACCGCCGCGCAAAAAGACACCCTCCGCCGCTGGATTGGCGAAGGCGCCGCATACCAAAAGCACTGGGCCTATGAGCTCCCCGTAAAGCCCACGGTCCCGAAGGGCAAACACCCCATCGACGTTCTGGTCCAACGCCGCCTCACCGACATCGGCCTCAAGCCAAGTGCACAGGCTGATCGCCGCACCCTGATCCGCAGGCTGTCCTTCGACCTGACTGGCCTCCCACCAACCTATGCCGAAGTTCAGACATTCATAAACGACAAATCGCCAAAAGCCTACGAAAACCTCGTCGACCGACTGCTGGCGAGCCCACACTATGGCGAGAAAATGGCGCAGCACTGGCTAGATGTCGTCCGCTTTGCAGACACCATTGGGTACCACTCCGACACACCGCGAAACATCTACCCGTACCGCGACTACGTCATCAAATCCTTCAATACCAACAAGCCTTTTGACCGGTTCACACGCGAGCAGCTCGCCGGCGATATCCTCCCGGGTGCCAACCAGGAAACAAAGGTCGCCTCTGCCTTCAATCGCCTCCTCCTCACCACCGAGGAAGGCGGCGCTCAGGCCAAAGACTATGAAGCCCGCTATCTAACCGACCGTGTCCGCGCTGTCGGAACCGTATGGCTTGGCCAGACAACCGCGTGCGCGCAGTGCCACGATCACAAATTCGACCCCATCTCGACACGCGACTTCTATACCCTCGGCGCCTTCTTTGCCGATATTGAGGAAGGCATTATCGCCGCACGTGAGCCCGGGATGCCGGTCGTCGATGAAGCCAACGAAAAGGCCATCGCTGCCGTTGATGCACGTATCGCAGCAGCGGAAGCCAAAGTCAAAAGTGGCGCCACGCTGCTTGCTGGAAGCCGTACCGGCTGGGAAGCCAGCCTCAAAGGAATCCGCTCCATCGAGCAAAACTGGGAAGCCATCGCGCCAACCAAAGCAATTGCAAAAGCCGGAGCCATATTGACCATCCGGGGAGACAAATCCATCCTCGCCAGTGGTCCAAACAATGCCCCAAATGCTTACGTTCTGGATATCCCGGCAGCTGGTACGCTCCGCGGCATCCGAATCGATGCCCTCCCCGATGCCAGCCTGCCACAACGCGGGCCAGGCCGCGCTGGAAATGGCAACTTTGTCCTTACCGAAGTGCGGGCAAATGTTGTGGATGCCAATGGCAAAGTCACCGCACAGCCAACCTTTCTGAATGCAGATGCAAGCTTCGAACAAACCCTGTTCTCCGGGGATGACCTCCGCTACAAGCGCTGGGGTGCAGCAAATGCCATCGACAACAATATCCGCGGCGGTGTCCCCGGCTGGGCCATCCTCCCGGATGTCGGCCAGCAACACCACATGGTCATCACGTTTGCTGAGCCAGTTACCATCCCGGATGGCGGTCATCTCCAGCTAACCCTCGAGCAGACCCATAGCAATGACCACAACATCGGGTGTTTCAAGGTTTCCGTGGCAAAGGATGTTCCTACAAACACCTGGACAGCTGCGAAACCTGCAAATGTCACCGCAACGGGCGACACCGTGCTCACCGTACGGCCAGATAATTCCGTCCTTGCAAGCGGTCCAAACAACACCAAAGGCACCTTTGCAATCGACATCCCTGCGCGTGACCGTATTACCGGCGTCCGCATCGATGCCCTTCCAGATCCATCCCTTCCGCTTGGTGGCCCAGGCCGTGCGCCAAACGGCAACTTCGTCATCACCGAAGTCAAAGGGCAGGTCATCCACCAGGATGGCACCCGTGGCCAAACCGTAAAATTCACCCACGCTGCCGCTAGCTTTGAACAGACGATGTTCGCCGGGGATGACATCCCGGGCAAGCGGTGGGGCGCGCTTCATACCATCGACAACGATGCCAACCTCCCATACCTAGGCTGGGGCATCCTCCCGGATGCGGGTAAGGCACACGCAATGGTCCTCGGGCTCTCCGAGCCGTTGACGCTGCCAGCAGGAGCGATGTTGCGTGTGATCATCGAGAACAACCATAGCACCGACCATAACATCGGATGTTTCAGAATCTCAACCACCGCCGCGCCAGGCTACATTCGCTCGGTCACCAAAAGCGATATTGCCGTTGCATCGATTGCCGATATCGATGCAGCAAAGCGCACACCTGAACAGGTCAAGCAGCTTGATGATGCCTTTGTCGCCAGCGCACCTGAAATGGCTGCTCTCCGGGATGATGTCGCAGCAGGACGTGCTGAACGCGGACGCATCGAGCAAACGCTGCCTCGCTGTCTCGTGACGGTACAGAACAAGTCGCCGCGGACCGTGCGTATTCTGCCGCGGGGCAACTTCCTAGATGAAACAGGCGAAATCGTAGCGCCCGCTACGCCAGGCTTCCTCGGCACGTTTGGCCTCCCGAAGAAAGACAAGCTGACACGCCTTGATCTTGCTGACTGGATTCTGAGTGCGAAGAATCCGCTGACAGCACGCACCGTGATGAACCGCACATGGAAGCAGTTCTTCGGTGTTGGAATGAGCAAAGTCCTAGATGACCTTGGCGCCCAGGGTGCTCCGCCTTCCAACCCGGCCCTGATGGACTTTATGGCGGTCGAGTTCCGCGAGAGTGGCTGGGACACCAAGCATATGGTCCGCCTGATTGTGACATCAGCGACGTACAAGCAGGTCTCCACGGCAAGCAAGTCCCTCATGACCCGTGACCCCGAGAACCGTGAGTTTGCCCGCCAGAGCCGTCCACGCCTCGAGGCGGAAGAGGTTCGCGATACCGCATTGCAGCTCGCGGGTTTGCTGGTTCCAAAAATCGGTGGCCCAAGCGTAAGGCCATACCAGCCGGAGCGTTACTGGGAAAACCTCAACTTCCCGGTGCGTGACTGGATGGCGGACAAGGGCGAGAGCCAGTGGCGCCGCGGTCTGTATACATGGTGGCAACGTAGCTTCTTGCATCCGAGTATGCTTGCCTTCGATGCCCCTAGCCGCGAGGAATGTACAGCGGAGCGTAACCGCTCGAACATCCCGCAGCAGGCACTCGTTCTCTTGAACGACCCGACCTACGTGGAAGCGGCGCGCGCATTTGGCGCCCGAATCCAGAAAGAAGCCAAGGGTGGAACCGCGGAGCGAATCACTTGGGCATTCCAGACAGCGCTCCAGCGCAATCCAGCGCCAGCCGAGCTCGCGACGCTGCGCGGTGTCTATGACAAGCATCTTGCGAGCTACAAGGCGGACCCAGCGGCTGCCGATGCTTATCTAAAGACGGGGCTTGCTCCGGTCCCGGATGGCAGTGACAAACCGGAGCTCGCCGCCTGGTCCCACATCGCACGCATTCTCATTAACCTCCATGAAACGATTACACGACAATGAGCCAACCAATCAACATCCAGGATGAGCTGAAGCAGGCACACGCCCAGCAAATGACGCGCCGGGCGCTGCTTGGTCGCACGACACAGGGACTGGGTCTCGTCGCGCTGGCATCCCTGGGCCTCCCCGGCGTCGCAGGCGTGGTGAATCCTCAGACAGGTGGAGCCCTCGCCGGAAGCAAGGCGCTGACCGGGCGGGGGAAAGCCAAGCGCGTGATCTGGCTGAGTATGGCCGGCGGGCCAAGCCACCTCGAAACATTCGATCCCAAGCCAAAACTTACGGAGATGAATGGCAAGCCGATGCCAGAGTCGATGACAAAAGGGCAGCAAATCGCTCAACTTCAAGGGTCGCCACTCATCTGCTTTGCTCCTCAGCATCCATTTCAGAAGTTCGGCAAAAACCAGACCGAAATCTGTTCGCTGTTCCCAAAAATCGGTTCGGTCATTGATGACATTTGTCTGATTCGCTCGATGACGACCGATGCCATTAACCACGACCCGGCTCATATGTTTATGAATACTGGCTCGCAGATCGCGGGACGGCCGAGCATGGGCTCCTGGCTCACATACGGCCTTGGAAATGCTGCCAAGGATTTGCCCGGATTTGTCGTGTTGACATCGCTGGGTCGCGGCGGACAAAACCAGCCCATCGCCGCACGCCAGTGGTCGAGTGGCTTTTTGCCAAGCAAGTACCAAGGCGTTCAGCTGCGCGGAAAGGGTGATCCGGTTCTCTATCTCACCAATCCAAATGGCGTTACACGTGACCGTCAGGGGATGGATATTCAGGCCATTAATGCACTGAATAAACATCACAACACCTTTGTGGATGACCCGGAAGTCGCGACGCGTGTGGCGCAGTACGAGCTAGCATTCCAGATGCAGGCAAGCGTTCCTGACCTCATGGACCTGTCAAAAGAATCCAAGGAAACGCTTGAGCTGTACGGGTGTACCCCAGGGGATGGAAGCTTTGCGAGCAACTGTCTCCTCGCACGGCGCCTCGCGGAAAAGGGCGTTCGCTTCATCCAGCTGTATCACAAGGACTGGGACCACCACGGCGGCATCAAGAACGAAATCGTGTTCAAGGGCGAGGAAATCGACCGTGCCTGTATGGCGCTGATCACGGATCTGAAGCGCCGCGGGATGTTTGATGACACGCTGATTGTGTGGGCGGGTGAGTTTAGCCGTACCCCGATGTCACAGGGCGGCTCCGGACGGGATCACCACAACAAGGCGATGTCGGTCTGGCTTGCAGGCGCAGGCATTAAGGGTGGGATGGTTTATGGCGCATCGGATGACCTTGGCTACGCAGCCGTCGAGAATATCACCACAGTGCATGACCTCCACGCAACGATGTTGCATCAGTTTGGCATCAGCCACGATGCGTTTAGCTTCAAGTTCCAGGGCCTGGATGCAAAGCTGACAGGCGTCGAAGGTGCCAAGGTTATTAAGCAGATTATTGCCTAATGGCGGATGTCAGTTGATGCGTAATCAACGCGTGCGTGTGGCTTGCCGTGGAACGAATGCCGTGAGCCACACGTATCAATCATGCTACAATCGCCTCACCCGCGAGACAGTGACATCCCATGGAAAACGGCCCAGAAACTACATCCCAAACACCCACGACCGCATCGTCAACCGATGAGGTGATGGTGTCCGATCTCTCGGCAGCTGAGACCGTGGCAAATGATGCGGTAGCCGTTGTTGTCGATGCTGAAACTCCTTTAGACGAAGCAGCTGTTGCTGATGTCTCGAGCACTGAGAAGATATTCAGCGATGACGAAACAGTAGATGTCATTTCTGAGCAAGCTGTTGAGCCAGAAGCTTTACCTGACACGGAAGCGCCAGATGTTCAGGAAGCCCCAACCCCACAGCCAGTTCACATGTTCGACTTGGGGGATGATTTGGGTGTACATCCCGAAGCACCAGCATTTGATATGGCTGAGGAAACTGTTGAGCCGATGGTTTCCCACGAAGTTGCTGATGAGCCCGATGTTAGTATCCAAAGTGATGACGACGAAGCAGAAGCAACCATTGCCGAAGAAACCATCCAAGAACCGGTTTCGAGCGCATCGGCCTTAAGTGCTGACGATGAAATCTTTGAGCAGGTAATGGGCTCCAGCCGTGTGGAAGACATCCCAGTTCCACGCCGCTCCAAACCCGGTAGTATCCCGCTCCCTCCGCAGGTCGCCGAGGAACAAATCCGCCGTCAGCGTAGCGCTGCACCAGCACCTGCGGATAGCAGAGGCCACAAGCATCCACTGCCAGCTTCGCAGCGTAGTTCCCAGAATCAGGGTGGATCTGGGCAAACATCCCCAAAGACGTCGCAGCCCAGCGCTCCACAGGCCGTGGATGTGATTTGTCCGAAGTGTCAGCGGACCACGAGTACACGCTTTACATTTTGTATGAAGTGCGGCACAGACTTCCCATCTGGGTATGTCGCCAGCTTGACTGGATATGGCCCGCAGGCGGCGACGTCCGGCGGACGGAGTGGTGTACGCGACACGCGAACAACGGTCAGACAGATCAACAGCATCCACGAAGCCCGGGGGAATGGAGCATCCGGTCACGGGGTGGGAACCGCACAGGCATCCGGCGAGGAAGAGCTGCCACGCCTTAACACCGGCATGATGGCCAACCCATTTCTGGTGGCGTTTCTATCCTTCTTGATGCCCGGTCTTGGTCACATGCTGATGGGCGAGTACAAAAAAGGCCGCCCTTGGTTATTTGCGGGTATTGCGGCGATGGCCTTTCTGCCATCGTGGACATTTTTGATGTGGGTTCCGGTGTTTTTGCGTGTGGCTTCGGCCATTAATGCTTATCAGC
The DNA here is from genome assembly GCA_903881535.1 of uncultured Armatimonadota bacterium. Classification (GTDB taxonomy): domain Bacteria; phylum Armatimonadota; class Armatimonadia; order Armatimonadales; family Armatimonadaceae; genus CAIRTT01. The sequence goes on along the minus strand of CAIRTT010000347.1, from coordinate 31 downwards.
TGGCGGTCATCAAGCAAGGTGAACAGCAGCG
>CAIRTT010000346.1 GCA_903881535.1 uncultured Armatimonadota bacterium | reverse complement strand
CACATCCTCGAGGGCAGCCAGCTGCTGCGCCGTCAGTGGGGTTGGAGTCATTTCGCCCATCCAATCATCATCACTAAATTCCTTCTCCGGTCCCGAAAGCCGTATCAACAGACAGCGGCGGCATCCAGCCATCATCATGCTCCGCCGCGGCTACGGCGGCAACTTCCTTTTCGAGCAAATCCTGGAGACGTGTGTGCAGGGATGTCAAAAATGGGTGGCCATAGACATCCCGAGGATACGGCGCATCCACGAGAACATCCCCGACGACCATCCCCGGGCGCGCGGACATAAAGATAATCCTATCGGCGAGGAGCAGAGCCTCATCGAGGGAATGCGTCACAAAAACAATCGTTTTCCCAGTTGCCTGCCAAATTGAGAGCAGCTCCTGCTGGAGAAGCGAGCGTGTCTGGGCATCGAGGGCACCAAAAGGCTCATCCATGAGGAGCACATCCGGCTCTAGCATTAACGCACGGGCAATCGCAGCACGCTGACGCATCCCGCCGGAGAGCTGGTGTGGAAACGCATCCGCAAAGCGACGCAAATGCACCATTTTGAGCAGCGCATCAGATTGTTCGTGCCGCTTGCTTACCGGGACACCGCGCAGCTTCCCACCAAATTCGATGTTGTTACGGATGTTCAGCCACGGGAAGAGTGCGGGCTCTTGAAAGACCATCGCCGACCGCCCAGCGATGTTCGCGGTCCCCACCGTTGGCTGGTCTAGCCCCGCGAGGAGGTTGATAAGCGTCGACTTTCCGCAGCCACTGGGGCCGATGAGGGCAACGAATTGGCCTTTGGGAATGGCGATATTTGTCGATGCCAGCGCCACGGTTCCATCGGGGTAGGTTCGCGAGAGGTCAGTAGCGGTGATCATGCGCCATCCACTCCCCAGCGCCGGGCGATAAAGGCTTCGATTGGCCGGAAGGCGATGCGGTCGACGAGGAGCCCTAGGACAAGAATGATGCTGATGGTCCCGAGGACCATCGCCATGTCGTTGAGGTCACGTCCCGTCGTGAGCACATGCCCAATCCCGACTTTGAGCGATTGGGAAAGTAGCTCAGCAGCCATGAGCGAGCGCCATGCAAATGCCCAGGCCTGCCGCATCCCGGCGAGGATGGCCGGGAGGCTTGCAGGAATCAAGACATACCACCAGAGTTTAATGCCGCGCGCACCAAGCATCACCCCAGCTCGCTCCGTGAGCGGCGGGAGGTTGCGGACACCTGAGCGTACGGCGAGGATGATGGCAAAGAGCGCGCCCATCACGACTACAAAGAGAACGGCCACTTCGCTCATCCCAAACCAGAGGAGAGCGAGCGGGAACCAGCAGATACTCGGGAGCGATTGCAGCCCGCCGACCGCCGGGCTGATCAGGTCATCAAGCCAGGTTACTTTTGCCAGGAGCAGACCAGTCGGGAGACCGATTAGTGCCGCGATGGCGAAGCCACTTGCCGCGCGGGCGATGCTCGTAGCAGTTGCCCCGATCAGAGTGCCATCGGATGTGGATGTTTTGATGAAGT
>CAIRTT010000345.1 GCA_903881535.1 uncultured Armatimonadota bacterium | reverse complement strand
GAAAATGCGCAGAAGAAGGTCGAGCAGCACAACTTCGATGCACGTAAGCACGTTCTCGAATACGACGATGTGATGAACGTACAACGCGAGGTGATTTACTCTGAGCGCAAGCAGATCCTAGAAGGCGCTGACCTCCGCGAGACCATTCTTAGCTACCTTGGAGATGCAGTCGATGGCGCGATCACCGCTGGGATTCCTGAAGGTGTCGCGGTGGATGACTACGACATCGATGGCATTCTCACGCCTCTGCGGGAAGTCTTCCCAATTGATGACCAGCTTGACCTCGATAGCCTGAATGGTAAGAACCGTGGTGAGTTAGCTGACATCCTGCACAAAGCGGCTGTGGATGCCTTTGAAGCGCGCGAGGCGGACATGGGCGCAGACCAAATGCGTGAGATTGAGCGCCAAGTCATGCGCCAGGTCATCGATCGTGAATGGGTTGAGCACCTGCGTAACATGGACTACCTCCGTGAAGGTATCGGACTCCGTGGCTATGCACAGGTCGACCCGCTTGTTGCCTACAAAAAGGAAGCTCTTGAGCTCTTCAACGTGCTGCAAACGACCATCATTGCGCAAACCATGGCTCAGACCTTCCGTGCTCAGCTGCAGGCTGCACAGCCAAGCGAGGATGAGCTCCTCCAGATGTTGCTAAGCGGTGCATTTGGGCAGTTTGAGATGTCTCAAACAGACGAAGAAGCATCTGACGAAGATGCTAGCGACAATGATGTCCAGGCGATTGACACAGCAAAGGTCGAGCAGGAGATGAATCTTCTGTTGCAGGCTGCTGCGATGGCGCCGACGACAGCACCGGTGACGCCAGAGCCGAATGATCCATGTCCATGTGGATCTGGAAAGCCTTACAAGGCCTGCCATCGGGGTCGGCCACTGCCAGCGGCTGAGTAAAGCCGAAAACCTGATTTTGGGGACCCACACGGGTCCCCAAAGTCTTTTTTGGAGTCATTTATGTCCCCTAACAATACGGATGAAGCTCAAGGCAACGCGCCTGCCCCCAATGATGCGAACGAGGTGGTGTTTGTCCCCGATGCACCGAGCGGCCTCCCGGTTTACTTTGGCGGGAATGTGCGAGCTGAAGTGCTGAATACATCATCAGTTGATTCTAATGACGAAGAAGATGTGAACGCTAGCGGCGATGACAGTCAGGAAGCGCCGATTGATGTCAGCATCGCGGCGGCAGACCCGGACAGAATTCTGTCATCGGCGGTTTCGGCACCTGAAGATGCCATTGTGGCGCTCCGCCAAAGCCCAAGCTTTAGCGTTTACACAGAGCGTCTAGCGGCAGCTCGTGTTGCGGTGCGCGATGGCATTCGCAAGGCAAGCCACCCGGATGTCCTTCATGCGTTGAATTGGGATATGGATCAGCTAGATAAAGTTGCTGCGCTACCTGAGCCGGCTCAGTTTGCTGCATGGATTTGGGCGCGTCTGGTCTTTGGTCGGGGATTTGCGGTCCTTGCTATTCTGACCGTGCTCGGTGGTATCGCGTGGGCAGCCTGGATCGTGATCAGCAACCGCTAAGCCCAGCCAACACAGGATAGGTTGAATGTCAATGAACATCGCGGTGATCGGACTTGGTGGCACGGGCTCGGCGGCGCTGCGTTTTCTTGCGGATGCTGGCCATAAGGTGACAGGCTACGAGCGCTTTGAAATCGGCCACAAGCGTGGGTCGAGTCATGGCAACTCGCGCATTATCCGCTATGCGTATCCCGATCCGCTTTACACAAACCTGATGACAGCTGCGTTTCCACTCTGGGAATCCCTGTGTGAAAAGACCGGGCGCGACCTGATGGTCAAGTGCGGAGGGATTACATTTGCTCCGGGTGGGCATCCAGAGCTGGATGCCACAATCGCAGCCCTGTCGAGTGCGGGTGTTGCTCATACGGTGATGTCATCCGCCGATGCGATGCAGCGCTTTCCCGCATTTCGCTTTTCCGATGACGAAGTGGTTGTCTTTCACGCGGATGCTGGATTTCTCCGCAGTGGTGAGATTGTTGAGGCGCAGGTTGAGCTTGCCAGAGATACGGGAGCTGAAATCAGAGCCGGTGTTGAGGTTGTGGATGTAGGTGAGACCCAGGCGGGCGTGGTCGTCAAAACGGCATGTGGCGATGTCAGCAGCTATGACAAAGTGATCATCGCGGGTGGTGCGTATTTACCGATGTTGTTCCCTCAGATAGGGTTGCCACTTACGGTGACGCGCCAGCAGATTACCTATGTGGGTCTGGAGGATGCTGCGAAGCATCTCTGTGCGCCCGACCGGATGCCAGTTTGGATTGATGCATCGACGTATTGGTACGGCTTCCCTACTGATGGCCGATTGGATGGTGTGAAAATCGCAAGGCATCAAATGGGTGATGTTGTTGACCCTGTCATGGATGATCGCTCTGTGCGTGGCAGCGACGATGATGCGGCGGTGCGTGTTGCGGAGAAGCGTATTGGCGGAACGACGGGGAGTGTTGTGCACTCAGAGGTCTGTCTCTACACGAACACACCGAACGAGGATTTCATCTTCGACACCGCACCGGGTTGGAACAATGTGTTACTCGTCAGCGGCTGCAGCGGACACGGGTTTAAGTTCACCGTTTTGCTTGGCAAGGTTGCCGCAGACTGGGCGACATCGGGTGAGTTTTGCCATGGGCTAGCCGATGACCGATTTCGGCTCAGACTCCCGTCAGTGTGATGTTTACTCCTTCGGCTCGTTCAGCATCATGAATCAGCTCGGCTGGTGGTGGAACTGGCAGCCGCTGATAATCGCCCCGTGAAAAGTACTTCTCCAACCAGCAGTAAATTGCGATGAACAAGTACCGGCTCCCCATTTCTTTGATTTTGAGCTTGCTCTCGCCGTGACGCCGGTTTCTCCACGTGATGGGTACGACCTGCCACGAATACCCCCTAACGATGATTTTTAGCGGGAGCTCCACTGTGAGGTTGAAGTGATGCGCGAGGTAAGGAGAACATCCCTTTAACGCACTCATTCGATAGGCTTTAAAGGCATTTGTAAAGTCATTGAGCTGAACTCTAAAGAGGCGACGGAGAAACTGATTCGCCATCCGGTTCAGCATCAGCTTTAGCCACGGATAGTCAATCACACCTCCACCCTTTACAAAACGGCTCCCGAAGACCGCATCGTAACCCTCATTCAGGATGTGCCAATAGCGCACAACATCGCGGCAGTCATCTGATTCATCCGCCATCATGATGCAAACCGCATCCCCGGTGCACTTATGAATTCCATGCACAATCGCGTGGCCAAATCCGTGTGGCTGCTGTTTTCGCTGCGGCGCAAGCGTTGGAATTTCATCCATCAATGAACAGAGCACATCCCATGTTCCATCTGTACTGCCATCATCCACGACGACGATTTCGTGTGGGATTCCATTGCGGCGCAGCTCGACAAAGAGGTGTTCGACGGTGCTAGGAAGAGCATCCTGTTCATTCCGAGCAGGGATGATCACGGACAGAAGTGTGAGGTCGTTTGGCATTGTTTATCTATCCCGATCTAAGCGGCGCTGATTTCCAGCCAGTTTTCATTTGCGACTGCGTGTTTTGCGATGTCATCTAAGATGCACATTGCGCCTAATCGGGGCGCCCAATCGTAGGTTTTCTGGACGATTCGTCCATCGATGACAACCCAAGGGACAT
>CAIRTT010000344.1 GCA_903881535.1 uncultured Armatimonadota bacterium | reverse complement strand
GCGGTAAGAACAAGCCGTACTTTGCTCCACACCTGGATTGTGGTGACCACGTGGTCATCTTCAATGCAGCACGTGCAGTATTGACCGGTAACAACAAGGCTGATGAGCCTATCTATCACCACACTTTGTACCCAGGTGGTATCAAGCAGATTGAGCGTGGGACGTTGCACGAGCGACGCCCTGAGTTGGCAATCTACCGTGTTGTAAAGGGGATGCTTCCTCACAACGCGTTGGGTTCCCAGCAGATGCGCAAACTCAAGGTTTACGCCGGCGATGAAGGGTTGGCACGTCACCGTGGCCAGCTCGGTGAATCCGCTGAGGCCGGAGCATAATTATGGCAGATGCAGTTCGCTACTACGGTACCGGTAAGCGTAAAAACGCTATAGCCCGAGTTTGGTTGTTTGAAGGCGATGGCTCCATCGAAGTAAACAAGAAAGGCGTGCTTGAATACTTCTGCCGCCGCACTCTTGAAGCTTTGATCAATCAGCCATTCCAGGTTACACAGACCGAAGGCCGCTACAGTGTGATGGCCAAGACACTCGGTGGTGGAATCTCCGGACAGGCTGGAGCGCTACGCCACGGAATCTCCAAGGCACTTGTTGAAGCTGATCCAGAGCTGCGTACACCGCTGCGCCGCGGCGGGTTCCTCACACGTGACCCACGTGTCAAAGAACGTAAGAAGTACGGTCGGAAGCGTGCACGTCGTGGATTCCAGTTCAGCAAGCGGTAGTCACTTCGCAGCCGCGTCTCTCAGAGGAGGGTTCCGTTGGAACCTTCCTCGTTTCTTTAACTGACTGCGGGCGGCTGCTGACGGAGTATCTCGTGGTTGTATTGCTCGCGTTATCTATGTTGATATCTGCCGAGATCTAATGCTCATTCAGTCTCTATGGCTTAGTGCCGTAGTGCGGCAGCTACGCAATTGGGTTCTAGAGGGGCACTCAAACACGGACCACGGTCGGCAGGTAACGGAAAATCTCTCGATTGGATAGCTCGCGATATCTAACTAGATATCTGACGAGATCTTATTATCATTCAGTCTCTGTAGCAAAGTACCGTAGCGCGGCAGCTAGGCGAATGGATTCTAATAGGGCACTCAAACACGGATCACGTTCGGCTGCTAACGGAGTATCTCGCCATTGGATGGCTCGCGATATCTATCTAGATATCTGACGATATCTAATTCTGATTCAATCGCTCTAGTGTAGTACCGTAGTGCGGCAGCTAGGCGAATGGATTCTCGAGGGGCACTCAAGCCATGCCCCGTCGAACATCCTGCAATCTTTCGAACTCACGATGCCAGTACTACAAACGATTGTGAATCTGTAGGTGAAACGCCTTATCAACACCAACGTCGAATGTAACAGCATCCCCAGGCTTGACATCCCCGCGGAGAATAGCCGTGCTGAGAAGATTGTCGACATGCCTTTGGATCGTCCGTTTCAGTGGACGTGCACCGTAAACCGGGTCAAATCCAAGGCTTACCAGTGATTGCTTTGCCTCTGCAGTAAAGGACAATGTAATACTCCGCTCAGCAAGGGCCGCGACCGTCCTCAACAACAAGAGGTCAACAATTTTGAGTAAGTCGTTTTCCGTTAAGCCCGCAAACGGGATGATTTCATCAATCCGATTGATCAGCTCAGGGCGTATCACTCCTGTAAGCGCACTAAGCGCAGCCTTCTCCGGGTCTCGACCGGCTCTTATCGCATCCTGTATTTCCTGTGAGCCTATGTTGCTCGTCATTAAAATTACAGTGTTCCTAAAGCTGACAACTCTTCCATGGCCATCAGTCAATCGTCCATCATCGAGGACCTGTAGGAGGATGTTCCAGACATCTGGATGCGCTTTCTCTATCTCATCTAAAAGGACGACGCGATAAGGACGCTTGCGAACCGCTTCGGTCAGCTGACCACCATCTTCATGACCGACATAGCCGGGAGGAGCACCAATCATCCTCGCAACCGAGTGCTTTTCCATGTATTCGGACATGTCAACGCGTACGAGAGCACCCTCATCATCGAAGAGCAGCTCTGCAAGGCCCTTAGCAACTTCTGTCTTTCCGACGCCCGTGGGCCCAAGGAAGAGAAATGAGCCAATAGGACGCTTTGGATCAGATAGCCCAACACGTGACCTGCGGATTGCCTCAGCAAGCGCGGTGATAGCTCTGTCCTGCCCAATAACACGTTCATGAAGACGATCCTCAAGATGAAGGAGCTTTGCTGCCTCCTCCTCAAGCATTCGCTGGATAGGAACGCCCGTAATACGCGCGACAACGCCTGCTATGTCATTTTCACCAACGATACGGTGAATACCCGTGGTGTCCTCCCATTCGCGGCGGCGCTTGGAATACGTCTCTCGGAGAGCCGACTCTTCATCACGAAGTTGGGCTGCCTCCTCATAGGCCATTCGGTCGACGGCATCCTTTCCGCGTTTGAGCAGGTCTTCCAACGACTTTTCCATTTGTTGGAGCTCAGCCGGGACGCCTGATAGGGACATCCTGACTTTAGAAGCCGCTTCGTCCACAAGATCAATCGCCTTGTCTGGGAGGAAGCGGTCGGTTATGTAGCGACTTGAAAGGAGAACGGCCGCTTTAATGGCCTCATCTGTGATCTTTACTTGGTGATGCTGCTCATACTTTGGGCGGAGACCTTCGATGATTGCGATGGTATCAACGATGGTGGGTTCGCCGACGTAGACGGGTTGGAAACGTCGCTCGAGAGCGGCATCCTTTTCGATGTACTTGCGATACTCATTGATGGTTGTCGCACCGATGCACTGCAGCTCTCCGCGGGCGAGAGCTGGCTTCAAGAGATTGGATGCATCCAGTGATCCCTCAGCGGCTCCTGCGCCAACGACGGTATGGAGTTCATCGATAAAAAGGATAATCTGTCCTGCGGCATCACGGACCGCATCCACGACGCCTTTCAACCTTTCCTCAAACTCTCCACGAAACTTTGCACCCGCAATCAGGGCACCTAGGTCGAGTGTGAGCAACGTCTTTCCACGGAGGGCATCTGGAACAGCGCCATCCACAATTTTTTGTGCAAGTCCTTCCACGATGGCGGTTTTTCCTACGCCAGGGTCGCCGATCAGCACTGGATTATTTTTGCTCCGCCGGGCGAGGACCTGAATCACTCGGTCGACTTCCTCGCTGCGCCCGATTACAGGATCAATCCGACCCGCCTTTGCAAGAGCTGTCAGGTCACGGGTGTATCTACCGATGATTGAGTTGCCGACATCTGCGGCGGGCGAGTCAGAGCGTGTTCCTTTCCGTAGCTGGGCAAGCGCCTGATAGACCCGCTCAATATCTACACGTTGGGCGACCAATGCGCGAGACGATGGGGAATCACCTTCTTTAATGATCGCAATGAAAATGTGCTCCACACCAACAAACTCATCGCGGAGGCGTTGTGCTTCGCTTTCAGCGATGTCAAGAATACGCTTCATCCGTGGGGTGATGTAAATCTGTTGTTCGCGCCCTCCGCTGGATTGCGTACGGGATGTCGATGCCAGGTTGGTTTCGATGACTCGCTTGACTGCGGTGATGTCCGTGTTTAGATGTCCGAGGAGCTTAGTGACAATTCCATCGGTGTCCTCGAGCATAGCCACAAGCAAGTGCTCGGTATCGAGTTGGGAATGTTTGTAGCGCCTAAGAATGTTTTGTGCATCGGACATAAGGTCCTTAGCGCGATCGGTGTAGTTTTCAAGCATTCTGTGTTCTCCTTATGGATACCGATCGTTCGGTGTCGGATGCTACTCGTATTGGCGAAGCCGAATCAATAAGTGCTCGCGCTCAGCTTCAAGGCTCTCAAGGCGTTCCTTAAGACCGAGAATAATCTCAACGCCCGCAAGGTTGACTCCCAAGTCCGTAAGTGCCTGAATTTGGCGCACACGCTGGACATCGTAGTCTGAGTACAAGCGGTTCTTTCCAACGCGCTGCGGTGTGACCAAACCTAGACGCTCGTACATCCGAAGCGTTTGTGGATGAAGGGGCTCATCCGGTCGTTCAATGCGGATTAACTTGGCTGCGATACTGATGGTGTACAGGGGCACGGTGCCGCTGGTGCTCAATTAATTTCCTCAAGCGCGGCAGCCAACTCATCCATCGCTGCTCGTTGCCGGGTGGTCAGGTTCTTGGGGACTTCAACCTTTATCCGAACCAACATGTCGCCACGAGGATTTCCAGCCCCCTTGGTCATTCCATGACCCGTGATGCGAAGCTGTTGTCCACCTTGTGTCCCTGCGGGTAACCGTAAGGTTTTGCGATCGCCTGACGGCGTAACAGCAGTGATCTCGCCACCAATTGCGCACGTTGTGAACGGAACACTTACATCGACAATCAGATTGTCTTCTTTTCGGTCAAACCCGTATGGATTGGAGATGTGCACCGTTGCGATGATTTCAGGGCGTGAGGTTGTCGCGGGAAGGCGTAGTTTGGCTCCATCTTTGATACTTGCTGGGACATTGAACGTGATGGGCTGGCGTCCACCGACGATGTTAAGCTGCCGGCTGACTCCACTGATGGCCTCTGTAAGGGTGATGGTTACATCTACTTCCTGTGGTGCTGCAGCTCTTGGGTTGCGGGCACCTCTAGCAAAACCTGTGGCATCCTGATTGGCACCACCGAACAGTGTTGAGAAGAGATCATTCAGATTGGTGCCGCCACCAAGAGGATCGCCGACATCGTAGCGGACACGTTGGCCCCCGCCACCTCCCGGGAACGGCGCTCCGTAGCCACCAAACGGTGATCCACCACCAAAACCTCCCTGGCTAGCACCGGAGGCTTCCGCTTGGCTTGCGGCCCGCCATTGGTCTCCAAAGCGGTCGTAGGCTGAGCGCTTCTTTTCATCCGAGAGGACTTCATAGGCCTCACCAACCTGTTTGAATTTGTCCTCAGCAGTTTTGTCATTTGGGTTGAGATCAGGGTGGAATTTGCGCGCAAGTCTTCGATAAGACGCTCGCACTTCCTTGGTATCAGCAGTTTTGGTGACACCCAGAATCGAGTAGTAGTCTTTATAAGATGGTCCCATATGCTCAATTCTCCTGAGTCCAATGATGTAACCCTGCGGGGTGAAAAAGCCGTAGATGGGAACCACCCACGGCGCGTTTAGGTCTGTTCGCTCAGCTGATTGCTATGCGCTTGACCTTGGATTCGTCTGCTTTGGGAAGCGTGATTTTAGGAACACCTTTTTCGAAGGATGCCGCTATTACGGTTCCGTTTACTGCAATTGGGAGCTGAAACGTCGTTACAAAGTGTCCGTGTGGTGACTTTGCTATGATGGACTAGTCATCCACGTTCGCTTCCGGCTAGTCATAATGGATACTAACTGCTCGACCCTAAACATCACCACTCACATTCTCTTTGGACAGCCATTGGAAGTCAACGGTGATGCGGTAGGCACTGTAACTTTCGCCAGTATTGACCGCCCGTCCAGATGTCCAGTCAGCGAGCGCCGGAGAGGTCAGCTGGATTGTGCATCCAGATTACGCTCTCAGGGTACGGCAAAGTGTTTGAATGTCATTGGAGGTGTGCTCCTTTTCCCTCGTTGGGGAATGCCGGGCACTTTTGTACCCGGCACTG
>CAIRTT010000343.1 GCA_903881535.1 uncultured Armatimonadota bacterium | reverse complement strand
TTGTTTAAGGGGATGGCACGCAGACATCTGATTCGCTGTTCCGATGCGCGTGGCTTTGTTGGCGTTATGAAGAGCTCAACAAACGGAAGGTCGGACCTCCATTTCTGGAGAGCGGCTTCATCGTTATTGTGGCAGCTTACTTTACAAAGCTTGCCTTGAACTCTACAATCGCAGCGAACAGTCACACTACGTTGCAGTCGACAGGCCTACGCCATTATCCGGAGGGTGATCGCTCTTTGCGATGATTGAGTGACCAACGGGACAAGATGCCCTTGGAACAAAAAAGCCGCCCTCCATTTCTAGAGAGCGGCTTCATCGTTATTGTGCCAGCTTACTTTACAAAGCTTGCCTTGAACTTGAAGATTGGAGTCTTTAGTCGTGCGGCTGAGTGGTAAGAGAAGAGCGAGGCCAAGCGGATATCAACCAAAGAAAAAGCCGCTCTCCATTGCTAGAGAGCGGCCACATGTTTGCTGTGCCAGCTTACTTTACAAAGCTTGCCTTGAACTCTACAATCGCAGCCTTCAGTGTTGCGGCTGTGTCATCGGAGAAGTCCTTCGACTGAGCAATCACTACAGGAACTTCAGGGTACTTGTCATGCACGTGTGCAAGCAAGCCCTTTTCGAAAGCCCGGACTTGATCGACAGGCAGGTCATCCAGGAAGCCCTGGGTTGCTGCGTAGATCGAAATAATCTGGTCTTCCACTTGGAACGGTGCGTACTGATTCTGCTTAAGAAGCTCGGTCAGGCGCTGTCCACGCGAAAGCTGCTGTTGGGTCGACTTGTCGAGGTCGGATGCGAACTGGGCGAATGCCTGTACCTCACGGTACTGAGCAAGCTCCAGCTTGATGCGTCCAGCGACCTTCTTCATAGCCTTGATCTGTGCGTTGCCGCCAACACGGGATACGGAGATACCGACGTTGATAGCAGGACGGATACCTGCATTGAAGAGGTCAGACTCGAGGAAGATCTGTCCATCAGTGATTGAAATGACGTTCGTTGGGATATACGCGGAAACGTCACCAGCCTGTGTCTCGATGATTGGGAGTGCGGTCAGCGATCCACCAGAATGTGGATGCTTGCGAACTTCCAGTTCAGCTGCATTTGGAAGAGCTTCGAGAGCCTTCTTTGCAGTCTTTGGTCCGGCTTCACCTTGGTAGACGTTTCCATCTACGCTGGTCATAGTGTCTGCAGGTGCGCCCTTGGCAACGATGAGGAAGTCCTCACGCTTCTTAGCAGCACGCTCCAGAAGGCGGGAGTGAAGATAAAAGACGTCGCCGGGATACGCTTCGCGTCCTGGTGGGCGTCGCAGGAGGAGGGACACTTGGCGGTACGCGACTGCTTGCTTTGAAAGGTCATCAAAGATGATCAGAGCATGACGTCCCGTTTCCATGAAGTATTCAGCCATCGCAGCGCCTGCGTAAGGAGCGAGGTACTGGAGGGATGCAGGGAAGGATGCTGGTGCCGAAATGATGGTTGTATATTCCATCGCTCCGTTTGCACGAAGGCTCTCAACGACCTGTCGGACGGTGGATGCTTTTTGTCCAATCGCGACGTAGAAGCAGAAGACATCTTTGCCCTTCTGGTTGATGATCGTATCGAGTGCGATTGCGGTCTTACCAGTTTGGCGGTCGCCAATGATGAGCTCGCGCTGTCCACGTCCGATGGCAAGCATTGCATCAATGGACTTGACACCGGTGTACATCGGTTCTTTGACTGGCTGGCGATCAACAACACCAGGGGCCTTGACTTCTAGGTTGCGCCTACCAGCAGGAACGATTGGACCACCATCATCCAATGGGTTTCCAAGGGTATCGACAACACGTCCAACCAGTCCTTCGCCAACGGGCACATCGATGATGCGTCCAGTTCGCTTGACTAGGTCGCCTTCGCGGATGCCAGTATCGCTGCCGAGCAGGATGGCACCGACGTTGTCGGCTTCGAGGTTCAAAGCAACGCCCATGACGCCACCGGGGAACTCGAGGAGTTCTGAAACGGCGACTTCACTGAGTCCGTAAATACGTGCTACGCCGTCACCGACTTGTAGAACGGTGCCGACGCCCTCTTCAGGGACATCCTTGCGGTAATTGTCCAGCTCTTGTTCAAGGATGCTGGCGACTTCATCGGGTCTTACTGCCACAGTAGTGTCTTCCTTGGTTACTTACAGCGCGACGAGCGCGCCGGTAGTGTTGATCAGCTGCTCGCGCAACCGTTCGATTTGTGAGCGAACCGTGCCATCAAGAATGGTGTCACCAATCCTGACGCTGACTCCGCCCATCACGCATGCATCCACAGTTGCGTGGATTTCAATGTCTTTGCCGGTTCGTTTTTCGAGTGCAGCTTCGAGTGCCTTTCGCTGTGCATCAGTGAGCGGTACCGCCGTTACCACTTCAGCTGCAGCGACGTTCTTGTACTCGCGTACAAGGACAACGAACTCAGCAATCACTAGACGGAGGGTATCAATACGGCCCTTGTCAATCAAAAGCATGACAAAGTCCAATACTGGAGGCGAAACCATCCCACCGAAAGCCTTGTCAACCAGCGCCTTTTTCTGTTCACCTGCAATCAGCGGGTGATTCAAAAATGCTGCCAACTGCCCGGATTGCGTGATCACATCGGAGAGCGACTTCATATCTGCAGCCACCGCATCCACCGTGCCCGCTTTCTTGGCATGGTTTAAGAGTGCGACTGCATAGCGCCGTACAACAGAGGTGTCTTGCATAGGTTTGCTTACGCCTCCGCGATCCCGGTCGCGATGTATTCATCCACAAG
>CAIRTT010000342.1 GCA_903881535.1 uncultured Armatimonadota bacterium | reverse complement strand
TTCCTTGCGAAGGGCATCCGTAGCGGTCGGGCTCTGCTCCAGCGCACTGCGAATCGCGCCAATACGACCCTGCGCGTTGTCGAGAACCTCGAGGGTTGCAGTCAGCGACTTCTGCACACGGGTGACTTTTTCACGCAGATTCTGAATCGTGGCGCGCTCGGTGGATGTCAGCTTCTCCTCACCCTCAAGGGCAACCTTGAATGCGACAGGCTTTACGAGCTCACTTTCCACTCCCGCGATCCGCTTGGATAGCGCTACCTTGTATTCCCCTGGCATCACGACAAACCCACCGCCGCCGCCGCCGCCACGCCCCCCGCGTCCGCCACGGCCACCCGCCGCCGGTGCGCTTGATTGCAGGCCAACAGCTGTCCCCGGCATGCGCAAGTCCCAGGAGATACGGCGAAGCCCGGTGGACATCGGCTGAATGAGACGCCTGACAATCCCACCCTTGCTGTCCGTGATCGTTGCAATCAACGATGCGCCTTCTTCATCGGCTTCGGCGCGCAGCTGTTCGGCCGTCGGGAATGGTGGATTTTCACCCTTTTTACGAGCTTCCGCCTCGGCTTCCTCACGCTTTTGCTTCAGCAACTTGAAGCCATTCTCCTTGATCCAGACCAGGAAGTTTGCCCCGCCTGGAGGGTTTGCCGCATACCAAAGCGTCTCGCCTTCCGAACCCGTACGGCCATCAAAGGAAATCCAGTTATAGACATCCTTGACCGGAAGAATCGCCGCATCCGTATCCTTCCATGTCGTTTCACCGCGGATTGCAGAGTAGTCATCCAGGATCCAAATGCCACGGCCAAAAGTGCCGACTACCAGGTCATTCTCACGTGTTTGAATCTTCAGGTCACGCACCGCAATCGTCGGGATGCCGCGGACTTTATGCCAAGCCTTGCCTTCATCCGTCGTAACGTAGAGACCCGTCTCCGTTCCGACAAAGAGCAGCTTTGGATCGACATGATCCTGCACAATCGACAATGCTGGCGCCGTGTCCGGGAGGTTGCCCGTGATCGCTTCCCATGTTTCACCCTGATCGGTGCTCTTCATGACATAAGGCTTGTAGTCACCATTTTTATGGTTGTCAAAGAGCGCGTAGACGGTGTTTGCGGCATACCTCGATGCCAGAATCCGGCCAACGTATGTCCCTTCCGGAACGTCCGTGACCTTGTCCAGCTTGCGCCAAGTCTTGCCGCCATCCGGGGTGATGTGAAACAAGCCATCATCCGTGCCGGCGTAAACTAAGCCTTCTTTCTTTGGCGATTCATCAATGGAAATGATGTTGCCATAGAACGATGTTGACTGGCCGCGGGCGATGGTATCTAACTTTTGTGGCTGGCCCATAACCTTGAGGTTGTTCCGGTTGACCTGCTTGGTGAGGTCGCCGCTCACGGATGTCCAGGAGTCGCCACGGTCATCTGAGCGGAACAAAATGTTCGCTCCGTACCAGAGACGCTTTGGGTTGTGCGGGCTGATCAGCAGCGGGGAGTCCCAGTAAAAGCGTAGCGGAGGCGCGCCCTTTGCCGGAAGTGGTGCGATGCCCGTGCGCTCGCCGGTTTTTCGGTCGAAGCGCACAAGGCCGCCATCCTGAGATTCAGAGTAAACAATATCCGGATTGCCTGGCTCAACCGCCTGGTGGAAGCCATCCCCGCCAGCGGTCACATACCACTCAGCGGAGCCTACTCCACGGGAGCTCTTGGAGCGGCTCGGGCCACCGATGCTGTTGTTGTCCTGCGTCCCGCCGTAGACATTGTAGAAGGGTTTACTGTCATCCACGGCGATGCGGTAGAACTGTGCGATTGGGAGGTTTGACTTGTAAACCCACGTGGAGCCACGGTCGAATGACTCGTAGATACCGCCATCGCAGCCCGCAAGAATATGCCGTGTATCGCTTGGGTCAATCCAGAGCGCATGGTTATCAACGTGTTTATTACGCTCGCCGAGGTCGGTTGTGGTACGCCCGCCATCGTTGCTGACCTGATTGGCGACGCTCAAAATGTAAATACGCTCGGCATCCACCGGGTCGCAAACAATCTGCCCGTAGTACATCCCCTGGGCAACAAAATCGCCGCGCTTCTCCCACGTCGTTCCCTGGTCAGTGGTCCGGTAAGTTCCACTTGCGCCTGCCTGAGCTTCGACGGTTGCATAGATGTACGCAGGGTTTGCGGGGGATGCAGCGAGCCCGATGCGCCCCATGTCGCCGCCGGGGAGACCGCCTCGAAGCTTTGTCCAGGTCGCGCCGCCATCCGTGGAGCGGTGAATACCACTCTCGCTTCCGCCACCGATATAGGTAAAGAAGTGGCGGCGGCGCTGCCAGCTCGCGGCGTAGATGATTTCAGGATTCTGTGGGTCGAGGAGAATATCTGTAATGCCTGTGTTTTCCGAAACAGCCAGCATGTTCTTCCATGTTTTGCCGCCATCCGTGGTGCGGTAGAGCCCGCGCTCGCCGCCGGCACTCCAAAGCGGACCCTGTGCGGCAACCCAGACGGTGTCCGGGTTGCGCGGGTCGACGATGATTTTCCCGATGTGCTCGCTCGTCTTTAAACCAACATTTCGCCACGAGCGACCGCCATCTTCGGATTTGTAGACGCCATCCCCCCAGCCGACGCTGCGCTGTGCATTGTTTTCGCCGCTGCCAACCCAAACGATATTCGGGCGTTTCGGGTCGATGGTGATGGTCCCGATGGAATACGACGCTTCATTATCAAAAATGGGTGTGAATGTTGTGCCGTTGTTCGTGGTTTTCCAGACGCCGCCGCAGGCTGCGCCGACATACCAAGTGGTTTTGTCTGTGGGGTGGACGGCGATGGAAATGACGCGACCACTGGTGACCGCCGGGCCGATTTGCCGGGGATTTAGTGTGGATAAGGCGATGGGAGCGCCGCTTGCGGCGCCGCGTGTCGGGGCCTGTGGACGCTGATGTCCGGTGGGGCTGAGAGTGGATGCGAGGGTGATAGCCGGGAGGAAGTAGATGAGCGCATTCATAATTGGGTCACTCTCTCGCGTCTGGGCGGTTGTGTCAAGCCTTTTAAGGCACAAAAAAGCCCGGTAGGGTTACCGGGCTGATGTGGAGCTCTAAATGGAAACGCTTCAGGCTTGCGCGGGGAGGTCAAACATCAGGAAATGCCCAGTGCCGGAAACCTCGATACTGGCTTCATCCCGGAGCTTTGCAGCATCCCCAGCCGTCAATGTTTCACCATTTACGGTCACCGATCCGCTGATCAGCTGGAAGTACGCGATGCGCCCGGCTTCAAGCGGATGGCTGAGCTGTGCGTTATCCAAAATGGATGCGTAGATTTCAGCATCCTGATGGATTTCAAGGGAGCCATCGCGGCCATCCCGGCTTGCAATCGCCTGGAGGCGGTTGTGCTTCTGAGTATCGGTGAAGTGGGCCTCCCCGTAGCGCGGCGTGATTCCCTTCGACTTTGGGATTATCCATAGCTGCAAGAGGTGCAGCCACTGTGACTCAGAGCCATTAAATTCCGAGTGATGGACACCGGTCCCGGCGCTCATCCGCTGCACATCCCCCGGATAAAGCGTCCCGCCGCCGCCCGTTGAGTCCTCGTGCTTTAGCCCTCCAGCAACAACATAGGTCACGATTTCCATGTCTTCGTGAGGATGCATCCCAAAGCCACGCCCCGGCGCGAAGTGGTCTTCATTAATCACCAACAGCGGGCCAAAATGGACATGCTTTGGGTCCTGGTAGTTTGCGAATGAAAAGCTGTGATGCGCTTTAAGCCAGCCACGGTCAACGATGCCGCGCTCGAGGGATGGACGTAGGGTTACCATGGAAAGATCTCCTGTGTTGCTATCATAACCTAAATAACTTTACTGGTGAGTAAATAGTTCCATGAGTGACAGAAATTTCTGGATGCCAAGTCGGCTGCGAAGTTACAACATTCGGACTGGCATGTTTTCCCTACATTGTTAATCAGGAAGCTGCTGGAGGCAGCCTTGCTGCCAAAAAGGGTATAACAAAGCACGTTTCGAGGGGAAAAGGACAGGACTATGACGACGGCGACCGCACTTCCGACGACCACACTCACCAAGCGGG
>CAIRTT010000341.1 GCA_903881535.1 uncultured Armatimonadota bacterium | reverse complement strand
TGCTATCTTGGCTGCGATTCTGTTCCCAGTTTTCGCACAGGCACGTGAAAAGGCCCGTCAAGCATCCTGTTTGTCAAACCTGAAGCAGCTCGGCCTCGGCATGATGATGTATGCACAGGACTTTGACGAAGTCATGCCTACCGCATTCGTTGACTTCGGTGCAGGCATCAACGGTGGTGGTACAGGTGTTGTTCCTTACGAGCACCAGCTGCAGCCATACTTGAAGAATGACCAGATCTCCGGATGCCCATCCGACTCTGTCGCTCGTCCAGCACGTGGCTTAGGTGACTTCTTCGACGGCAACTACGGCCGTCGTCGTCCTCTCGTAAAGCGTTCGTACGGCTACGTTGGCCAGATCTGTACTGCAGAAGCAACCGCACGTGGTCAATGGGACGACCCAAACACTGGTATGTCTGCATGGGGCCAGGGCAAGTCCCTTGCTGCATTCGATGCACCAGCTGACACCATCTCCCTCGTGGAAGCATGGGGCCAAAACGGTGGCGGCGAAGCAGAAACCTTCTACATCGGAACTCCTTGGGGCTCCCTGTTCACAGGCTGCGACACATGGAAGCTTGCTGGACGTAACCAGCCAGCAAAGAACAACACCGATCTGGATGCATCCGGACAGTGTGCAGGTGACTTCAACGACATGAGCAGGAAGACTGCGAAGGGTCACAGCGGAATGTCCAACTACGCATTCGCTGATGGTCACGTAAAGGCAATGGGCTTCGCAGCTGTTCGTCAGAACGACTGGCGTCTCTTCAAGCTCGTCAAGCCACAGACCAACTACACCCCGTAGGAATAACTGTGCAAATGAAGACTACGTTAGTTGCTCTAACACTCTGTAGCTTAGCTGTAGTAGCAGTTTCTGGCTGTAACAAGCCGGAAGCTGCTGCACCAGCGCCAGCACCAGCCCCGACAGCATCGCAAGATGCATCCACCTCCGGTCAGATTCTCCGACCATCCGGTGGAATGGGCGCTGGTGGTGGGAGCGCACCAGGTGGCGGACTTCCCGCCAGTATGACCGCGCCTCCACCAAATGCACCACCCAGCGTCCAACAGCAAATGCAAAGGATGAATGGTGGTTTCGGTAACCGCTAAGTCATGAAGAAACAGTCGAATCCAGCACTGCTGGTAAAACGACTGACGATAGCCGCCCTCGCTGGAATTATTCTTGCCGGGGGCGGTTTCTATTTCGTCAGGCAAGCATATTCCGAAGCAACACTACGTGAAGCATATCTACCTGAGCTGGAAGAAATGCTCCATCAGGATGCAAATAATGGATCGTTACTTGCCCTAACAGCCGGACGACACGCAGAGGCGGGTGACTTCGAGACCGCCGCCAAATACCTTGAACGTGCCGTGGCAGCTGGAGAATCCTCGCCTGACATTTGGCTCACTTGGTCAGCAGCTCTCGCAGTGAGTGGAAACAGAGAACAATCTGGTCGTGTTCTCTCTCTCGCACGTTCTCGTGTTGAATCCAAATCCGCGGCGATGGAAGCCATTGAACGTTGTAAACCCTTAACACCGGCATCTGCACCGCAAGAGCTGGCACGTGCAATCGCACCAGATGGCCCGGCAAAGCTTATTGCAAACCGCACGCAAGGATCCTTCCTGAATGGATGGATTGCCTCCCGTGCCGAAGCTTCTCCGGAGACATCCGGGTTTGCCACCCGTCAGGGATGGTTCAAAGCAACCCCTAATGACCCAAAACGACGCCTTCTCTGGGCAGAAGCCCTTATAAAAAACGGCAGGCAAGTCGAAGCCGGCATGATTGCCGAAGACATCCTCGTCAAAGACAAAAACAATATTCGAGCCGGTCTGATCATGGCCGAAGCTCACCTCCTGCAAGGCGAGTTTGCGAAGTCAGGCCTTGAATACACGGAACTGATCAAGAGAAATCCTAAACTGATGCCTGCCTTGCTCGGCATGGGACAAGTTGCATTGGAGAAATCGCTCTTTCCAATTGCGCTCAAAGTCTACACCGATGCCACAGCGCTAGAACCCAAAAATGCAACCGCTTGGGTCGGGCTTGGACGCGCTCACTATAACCAACGCCTGAACTTCGGGGCCGCGGTTGATGCTTTTGCACGCGCCAAGAAACTCGACCCAAAGCGAACCGACTTTGCCATCTCGTACGCGAATGC
>CAIRTT010000340.1 GCA_903881535.1 uncultured Armatimonadota bacterium | reverse complement strand
GGTTCCCATATTGCGTTCGCTCTGCATGTGCCTAGTATACATTGTATGATTTGTTATACTTTGTACGATATTTTAGATGCCTTCGGGCGGTACGATACATATCAGGGAACACGGAATGATTGTCGTTGATGCACTTGTAAAGGAATACACCGGGCCTAAAAAGCTGGTGACACGCGCTGTGGATGGCGTGTCGTTCACGGCGCACCAGGGAGAAATCTTTGGGCTGCTCGGTCCAAATGGTGCTGGCAAAACAACTGTCCTCCGGATACTGGCGACAATTCTGCAGCCAACGAGCGGAACCGCCATCATCGATGGCAGTGATATCCGCGAAGACCCGCTTGCCGTGCGGCGGAAAATCGGTTTCCTGACTGGAGCCGCCGGGTTATACGACAGGCTCACTCCCATCCAAAATCTGATGTACTTTGGCCGACTCCACGCGATGCCAGATGACCTGATCAAGCGCCGAATCGATATTTTGGTCGATAAGCTGGACATTGGACGTTATGCATCCCGGACCTGCGACAAGCTCTCCACGGGAGAAAAGCAACGTGTTGCGATCGCTCGCGCGATGCTGCATGATCCCCGTGTTCTGTACTTTGATGAACCCACGAGTGGCCTGGATGTCCTTGCGGCGCGCACGGTGATGAACTTTCTTCGCGAGTGTCGTGCGGAGGGACGAACGATTTTGTTTTCCAGCCACATCATGGCCGAAGTCGAAGCCCTCTGTGACCGCATCACCGTCATCCACCGCGGCGTCGTCACCGCAACGGGAACCATCCCTGAGCTGCGTCAACGCACCGGCGCAACCACACTCGAGCAGCTTTTCCTACGCTGTATTGGGGAGGATCACGACTCCCCGCTGAACATCCCGCACCCGAAAGGCATCGCAAAGTGAACCAACATCACACGCAATCCGCATGCAAAATTGGAGGCGCACGATGAGCTGGAAAGTTGTCTTCGCAAAAGAATTTACCGAGGTGATGCGTGATAAGCGCATGCGCTTTCAGATTTTTATTTCGCCGTTGATCATCACGCCACTAATCCTTGCGGGCATTGGCACGATGGCAAAGCGTGAAGCCAAGGAATCCCAGGCACGTACGGCAATTGTCTCCACGGTACGCCTCGAGACCGCGCCAAAGCTTGCCGCGGCACTTCAACCGACGATAAAGGATGCCATGCGCTTCGTTCCTAGCAATGAAGCGAGCGTTGAAAATGACATCCGTTCGCGCAAAATCGATGCTGCAATAGTGCTGCCTGAAGATGCAGCCGAGCGTGAGGAAAACGACCAAACCATTCCCGTGCAGGTGCGTTTTGACATGTCAAACGAAGACTCGCGCGTGTCCGGAAACAAAGTCAGTGACTTCCTAAAACAGCGCTCTGAGAATATTGGGGCGGAGCGCCTGATGGAGGCTGGGTTCTCACAGCAGCTGGCAAAGCCCATCGATGTCGGGGATGTCCCAGTCAAGGGAAATGGCGGCCGCGGCGTCTTGATGATGTCGATGATGTTGCCTTACATGCTTGTGCTGTATGCGGTTATCGGGGGGCTGTTTGTCGCCAATGACTCGGTTGCGGGTGAGAAGGAACGCGGGACGCTTGAGAGCCTCCTCGTCACCCCGATCAGCCGTGAGGAGCTGGCGCGCGGAAAGTTCGCCGCTGTTGCCGCTGCGGCATTGGTGTCCGGAATCCTGTCCCTTGTCGGAATGCTCTGGCCGTTCTACGTAAAGCTGAGCGCATTTTCCTGGATGACAGAAGGCGGCGCGGCATTCACCGGGTTTCAAATCGCATCGATGGCGCTGGTCCTCGTACCACTTTCCGCGATGGGAGCCGGTATTCTGCTTACGATTTCCACCATCGCGCGCAACCAAAAAGAAGCGCAAACCTGGCTTGGCCCGGTGATGATGGTTGTTTCTGTACTTTCGATGATGTCGATGATGATGCGGCCGAATACATCGGTGTTTGTGGCTGCGGTCCCGATGCTTGGACCGGCGCTCGTGCTCAAGCAGGCCCTGCAATCGATTATCAACCCGGTGTTTATTGGCATCGCCGCAGGGACATCGGTTGTATATGCAGTGCTCGCCGTGTTGCTCGCCGCGCGGATGTTTATGAAGGAGTCGGTGCTCCTTAGGACGTGATCCCGATGTAGTATCGGTGGATTGGTTTGCCGCAGGAAGGGTTTTGCTCGATGTTGTTTCGTACGTTTGATGGCCTAACAAAGGCCCAGCGCATCCGGACCTTTGAAACGATTTGGTCCCGTGTAAAGACACGCCACTGGGATGCGCGTAAAG
>CAIRTT010000339.1 GCA_903881535.1 uncultured Armatimonadota bacterium | reverse complement strand
GACTGGACAATCTCAGAAGTACGCTGGCCGAAGTAAGAGGACTCTCCGTTTCGTGCCGTTGCTACCGCTATTACTTCAGCGAATACAGCCGAATCGCAAGGCAACCCTACGAGTGATTTGCTTCACGGACGACAATGGTTTCGCCATGAAGTAGCCCAGGACATGATTTTGCAATGTCCACGGCAGACTCCATGTCGTGTGCCCGGATGATAAAAAAGCCGGTCACAACATCAGATAAGCCTTCGGGATGAACAGTAACTGGTGTTACTTCCCTTGATGCATCCGTCGCAAGTAAGCGATGTTCGCCGCCGCAGGGCCGGCCCGTTACAAATGCCCCACTGTCCCGAAGGCCATTTACCCACGCGCCATATAAACCCAATAAGTGTGTTTGTTCAGGTGGTGGAAGCTTGGCCCAAGCGCTGTCGCATTCATGCATGATGATGATGAACTCTCTAAACTCAACATCAGGATGAATGTTGGTCACCTACGGATTCTTCAAAACAGCAAGAAGTACATCTGCGACTTTTTTGAGGGACTCGCCACTGCACTGTTCCGGAGTGTCATCTAGGGTGTGCCATGGAGCGTAGTCGAAGTCAATCAGATCAATCGCCTTCCAGCCAATACGCTGCAGCTCAAGGTGGTCATCCATGATTTCATGGCCCGGGGCATCAATAAACTCTTTGATTCCAAGCTTGGCAGCCGCACCAAAGACACGGTCATTAATGTCCTTAGCGGCACGGTCACTGTTATGCTCGCGCCCGATTTGGAGGTCCTTATCTCCAATCATGTCAATCAGGATGGCATATTCTGGTTTGCCGAGAACAGGGTTCTTGGCGTAATACTTGGCGCCAAGAAACATATCCTGGATGCCAGGTCCATAGTCTTCACCATCGAAGAGCACGAACTGCACACCAACATTAACACCGCTTGCTTTGAGCTGACGCGCAACTTCGATCAGGGCAGCAACTCCACTTGCACCATCATTGGCACCTGGGATTGGCTTTCGTTTCTTATCGGATGCAATTTCCATGTCGGCGCTTGGTCTGGAGTCCCAGTGTGCACATAACATAATTTGCCGCTTCGCTGTAGGGTTGTAGTGAGCCAGGATGTTGGTCATAGCAACACGAGATCCCCGTGCGACCATCGAAAAGTCCTGACGCTTTGCAGGTGTCCCAAGTGCCTTGGAAAACTCAGCTATCGCCCAATCCCGGCATACCGCAGCTCCCGCCGACCCAGGTGTCCGCGGTCCAAAGGCGACTTGCTTCTTCAGATCGGCATATGCGCGTGCCGCATCCGATGGCCCGGTCGATGTCACTGGAGGTGCCGGCGCTTCTGCAACCGTTTTTGCACCACAGCCAACAAGTGCGATCACAACGGCTGCAATCATCCATTCTATTCGCATCGTAGGTTCCTTATTGCCCAATGATTTTGTAGGATGCCACGACAGGTGTGGCTCCCGTTTGTTTTCGACTACACCCAATGATTGTCAAATTTGTCGCCGTGCGTAGAGTCTGCTTATCCCAAATCTGAAAATATCCGAGCTGGCCATCCGCCAGCGGCTTCGGCAATGCGACGCGGTAGCGCTTAGCAGGATCTAGGCGCTTCCCGGCGGCCACAATGGAAATTACCTTTGCACGGCCATCGGGACTAATAGTAACTGATGTTGTCATTCCGGCGGTTGAGAGTAAGCCACCAAATGTTTTGGGGATGTACGAAATGGACCTTATCAGTGCATTTTGAATTTGAATCCCAGTCAACTCGATGATGACGATGGGATCATCCTGTAGCGGGGTTGCAGCTTGCGTATCTGGTCCTACCGCGGCGGCAAATGTTGCCGCAGGGATAAAGGCAAGATCAGATTT
>CAIRTT010000338.1 GCA_903881535.1 uncultured Armatimonadota bacterium | reverse complement strand
GGGGCGACCCTTACGCCGCTTTCGGTGCTCAAATGTTCAACATCCCCGGCCTCACAAAAGAGAGCCATCCCGATCTGCGGCAGTCTGCGAAGAGTGCGCTTCTGGGTTGCTTTGGTGCGGACACACTCGTCTTGACAAACCGTGGTTGGTTACCTATAGTGCAGGTGCAGGCTACGGATACGGTCTGGGATGGGGAGGAGTGGGTATGTCATCAGGGATTGGTGCCGCAAGGCGAGAAGGAAGTCGTGACGGGGCTGGGGATAAGCGCAACTTCGGATCACGAAATCCTGACGGAACGTGGGTGGGTGGAGTGGTCAGAGGCCCTAGCAAGCCCTTTCCTTTTGAAGTCGGCGCTGTCGTCGGCGAGCTTACCTGTCTCCGCTGGGAGCGCAAGACAACTGGTGGATTCCATCCTGTTATGCAGTGTTCCTGCGGGTGGTCTGGGTTCGTCGATAGGTATAACATTGTTGCAGGACGCACTACGCGTTGCGATGCCTGCGCTAAAAGAAAGGCTGTCGAGACTCGGTGGGAACGAAAAGGGTACTTCGCTGTCTGCCCTGATCGACGGCATCGTGACCGACTGCTGGACCGCATCAGCGCCATCATCGTCAGATGCACAAACCCGAACAGTTCCGTGTACCCCGACTATGGAGGGCGTGGAATTACAGTTCACCCAGAGTGGCTTGCGGACCGCGTTGCGTTCTTACGCTACCTCGTTGGGCTTGATGGGTGGGAAATCCCTGAACTTCAACTGGATCGAATCGACAATCAGCGGGGGTACGCGCCGGGCAACCTGCGCTTCGTCACAAGAAGTGTCAACATGTCCAACAAGCGGCGCATCTCAGCCAGAGATGTGGAAGCCCTTCGGCAGCGTGTTGCAGTACTTGAAGCAGAGAATGCAGACCTACGACATCGCTTACGCAGGGCCGAGAAATAGGTACACCATTCTTACGGAGCGTGGGCCATTGATCGTTCACAACTGCGGCTACGGGCTTGGCTGGGCATCCTTCGCATCTCAGCTTACAACGGGGTTTCTTGGTGCACCACCCGTAAGGTATGAGGCGGCGTTTGCCCGTCAGCTAGGGGCCAATAAGAAGATGGCTGTGGAGTTCCTGTCATGGCAGAGGAACGAGGCCAAGCTGCGGGACATTCCCCACACATGCACCATTCAGGAACTGGCGTATCACGCCATCGCATCCAAGCGCATCATTGACATTTACCGGGCCACGGCGTACCCTGTGGTTGGCTTCTGGAAGATGTGCGAAACCCTGATTGAGTCGGCGCTATTCAGGGGAGTTGAATACAAATATAAGTGTTTGACATTTCGCAAGGGTGCTATAGAATTACCAAATGGCATGTGCTTGCACTACCCCGATCTGAAACGAGAGAAGGACGAGGAGGGTAGAAACCAGTGGGTCTACGGCGAGGCTAAAACCAAGCTGTACGCTGGGAAGGTGACGAACAATGTCACGCAAGCGCTAGCGCGTATTGTGATGACTGACGGAATGCTACGGGTATCCAAAAGATACTTCATAGCAGGCACGGTGCACGATGAGTTAATCGCCGTTGTGCCAGATGCCGAGGTGGATGACGCTAAGACTTGGGTCTTAGCGCAGATGACTATGGAGCCGAGCTACATGCCCGGCGTACCACTGAACGCTGACGGTGGCGCACACCGTAGATATGGATTAGCAAAAACCTAAGGAGAAGAATGAACTTACCAAGAAAAATAAAAGTCGGAACTAAGTGGTACAGCATTGAAGTTGTGGAAGCCATGAAGGAGAGGGGCTACGCTGGCAAGGTGCACTACGATCTGAAGAACATTCGGATTGGCAAGCGCAGCACTTACACAAATAGACCGTTCACAAAGATGCAGGTGAGCGACACTTTCTGGCACGAAGTGACGCACGCAATACTGCACGACATGGGCAGTCCGTTGTACCGTAGCGAGCCGTTCGTATCGGCGTTTGCAACACGGCTTAACAAAGCCATAGAGACAGCGAAGTTCTAACATGAAGAAACTAACGTGGTCACACAGCAGCCTCAAAGATTTTGAGGGCTGTGCTCGCCGCTATCACGAAGTCAAGGTCTTAAAGAAATACCCCTTCCAAGAGACCGAGGCAACGAGGTACGGCACACAGGTACACGAAGCTATTGAGTTGTACATCAAAGACGGAAAACCCATCCCGCCTGAGTATGAACAGTTCAAGCCTGTGGTAGACGCCCTACTCCAAAAGCCCGGACGCAAGCTGGCTGAGCACGAGATGGCACTTACCGCAGACCTTGCCCCTACTGGATGGAAGTCTCCAGACGCGTGGGTGCGGGGCATCGCGGACATACTGATTGTGGACGACGACAACCTG
>CAIRTT010000337.1 GCA_903881535.1 uncultured Armatimonadota bacterium | reverse complement strand
GAAATGACATCCTCAATACTCGCGCCCGGCTTGCCATAGGCGACATTCTCCGCAATCGTCCCGTTGAAGAGGAAGGGCTCCTGTAGCACGATGCCGATATGCTTTCGTAGATCCTCGAGGGCGATATCTTTGACATCGATGCCATCCACGGTCAGCGTCCCGCTGTCGACTTCGTAAAATCGACAGAGCAGGTTCATCGTGGTCGACTTGCCAGCGCCGCTGCGCCCGACGAGACCAATCATCTCACCTGCCTTGATATCAAGATTAATACCCTTGAGGACCGGGTTTGACTTATCGTAGCCAAAGCGGACATCCATGAATTTGACATCCCCCTTGAGCACCGGCAGCTTGACCGCATCCGGCTGGTCGTAGGTCTCCGGCTGGGCATCGACGACTTCGAAGACACGTTCCGCCCCCGCCATCGCGCGTGAGAACCACTGATTGACCTGGCCAAACCACTGCAGCGGGCCGTAGACCTGCCAGAGGAGGATTTGCATCGCCATGAGCGTGCCGAAGCCGATCTCACCGGTGATGACGAGGTAGCCGCCGTAGCCCCAGTTGATGAGGGGGGCAGTGCCGATAAAGAGGTTGACGACGGCTTCCGAGCGGTACCACCAGCGGTCCGCGACCATCCCGCTCATTGCGAGCTCGCCATTGCGCTGGCTGAACTTATTCCATTCGCCATCCTCGCGGACAAAGGCCTTGACAACCCGGATGCCGCTGAGCGACTCATTGAGTTGGGTGTGGAGGCGACCCCATTTTTGCCCGACTTTGTGGTACTTGGATGCCATCGGTTTCCAGATAAAGCTCCCGATGATACCAACGAACGGCACGGGCAGGAGGATGGCGAGGGAGAGCTTCCACGAGAGGAGGATGCCTGCGATGAGGGCTCCGACGATAGTGAAGCTGCCGGTCATCAGGTATGGGACGCCATCGATGAGGAAGCCCCAGACGCGGTCGGTATCCTGGGTGACGCGGCTGACGATGCTGCCGACCTGCTTTTTGTCGAAGAAGGACATTTGCAGGTGTTCGAGCGCTTTGTAAATGTCACCGCGGAGGTCTTTGGCGACATTTGCGCTGAGGTAGCTCGAGTTGTAGTTCTTAAACCACTGAAGTCCGGTGGCGATAATCATCGCGACAAAGAGCGCCCCAACGCAGACAATCAGATCCGGGACAGCGCGCGGGGAGCCGACTTTCGCAAGGACATCATCGGTGAGCGTGCGCGTCAGGAAGGGGCGTGCGAAGGTCTCGATGCTGGTCATCAGGATGGAGCTGCCGATAACGAGGGTGGTCGATGTTTTGTAGGGTCCGAGGTAGCCAAGGATGCGGCGGAAGACCTGTCCGCGTTTTACGCAGGCGGGGCAGCGTCCATCTTTTTCGGGGAGGCGTCTGCCGCAGGTCGTGCAGCGAATTAATTCGAAGGCGAGCTTGATATTGAGCGGTTCGCCTTTTGCGAGCTGTTCGATGCCGCGTGCGAGCTCGGAGAAGCGGGGTGCGGCTTGGGCTGTGAAGGCTGCGACGGCGATGGTGCCTTGGTCTTTTGTGCGGACCTCAAGCTTTGCGCCGCCGACGAGGGCTTCGGTGCGTGCGGATTTGATGTTTGCGAGCGGGATGTGGAGGCGGGCGGCGCCGCCGCGAGGTCCAACGGAGACACCGGATGCATCTACGCGCACGATTTCCTCGCCAAAGGCAAGGTTTTCGGTGAGGAGGAGGTCGGCGACTTCTTCGAGGTCAATGGTTGGTTGCATAGGATTTGGGGATGGGCCGCGCGACGTCCGCGGGCGATGATTGTACTTTGTATAAGCCAACGGTCATTATGCAGTACTTGGGGTGAATGTTGCATTTCACATTTGTCAGATGTGGATGACAGGATTTGGCAGGAAGCCTGCTGATAACGAACGAAAGTATTCCTATGCATAACGGACTTGGAATGAACATCGGGAATCTGTCCCGCCTGTCGCTGGCAAAGACGCGCTCGATCAGCCCGGAGAACTTCACGGGTGCAAAGGGTGGCGGCGCCCAATCTATAGATGGCCCGGCGGCGGCGTGTGCGCGTGACCTCGGCAAGGGCTGGAAGATAAGCCCATATGTGCGGATTCCTGCGGGGACGACATTTACGCTGGCGGAGATCGATGGCCCGGGCGCGGTGCAGCAGATCTGGATGACGCCGACGGGAACGTGGCGTTATAGCATTTTGCGGGTGTATTGGGATGATGAGACATCTCCAAGTATCGAGTGTCCGGTGGGTGACTTCTTCGGGATGGGCTGGGGGCAGTATGCGCATTTGAACTCGCTGGCGGTCTGTGTGAATCCTGGCTCGGCGTTCAACTGTTACTGGGAGATGCCGTTTCGGAAGAAGGCTCGGTTTACGCTCGAGAACATCGCCGATGATGAGATGACGCTGTATTACCAAATTAACTATGTGCTGACGGATGTCCCGGATGACGCGGCGTATTTGCATGCGCAGTTTCGGCGTACGAATCCG
>CAIRTT010000336.1 GCA_903881535.1 uncultured Armatimonadota bacterium | reverse complement strand
CTTGCAGGGACAGCTGCTCTGTATCTGAAACACCAGAGGAACATGACGTACTCCAAATGGTGGAGCGGTATCTGAAAGTCACCACATTGTTCCTAAATGATGATATTTCGCGCACCAACGCAAAAGTGTAATCTGATGTCGCATCGACACCTAGAACCACGTCTAAATCTGATTTGATGACTCAAACGCAACAATTAAGTTAACCGAATAATCATCCGACTTAAGACGGGGAAAGACCAGTAATTTAGCGAGTTATAGATAACTATTTGCAACATATAACCCTGTCACCACAGCGGTATAGCATCGGAAGAACGGATGTAAGCCGTGATGTGGAGATTAAACAGAGGTTTCAATCATGACACAACGCTTGCTCGCACTGGGCGCATTAATGGCCATCACCACCATTGCTGCTCATGCACAAAAAACATACACATCGGCGTCTGACTTCCTCGCCGATGCTAATCTCTCCTACTCCGATGACTTTACATCCGTCGCCGATGGCGCATTTGCTGGAACCTACACAGCGCCCGGCGGAAGCGGACTTGGCTTTGGTGTCTCGGCAACAAATGGCCTGTGGTCGGTCGGTGGTGGAAACATTTCGACATCCATGGCTGGTGATTCCCTCACAGTCAATTTCACCGGCGGAGTAAATATGGTTGGTGGATCCTTCTGGGCCGCTGACATGGATGGCGTTGCGACTCCAGGTACGGTCACGCTGACATTCTCGGATGGGGGCACCTACACAAGCACATCCAGCGCATTCTTTGGCTACTCGAATGCAAACGCATGGCTGACCAGCATGACGCTTGCGCTTGATGCTGAGTACGTCGATGGCAGCAGCTTCTCAACGTACCAGTTCGGCACCCTCGATGGCCTTACCGTTGGACAGGCTGTCCCAGAACCAGGCACCTACGCCGCATTTGCACTCCTCGGAACCACCCTCGGAGCCGCTGTTATCCGCCGCCGCAAGCTGGCTGCAAAGTAAGCCACACACCTGTTAGGAGAAAAATTATGAATATCCGCAATCTATTTGCATCCGCCGCAGTACTCGGCTCGATCACCATCCCAATGTCCGCTGTTCAGGCACAGCAAATCCCAACCCTGCTTGACCCAACACTCAAGGTCCAGACGCTGGTTACAGAAGGAATCCCAATCGCGACATCGATGGTGTTTATCAACAACACTGACTACATTGTGTCCACCAAAAGTGCTGGGAAAATCCGTCTCTTCGCAGCCGGACAGGCAGCTGTTGACCTCACATTTGATGTCCCAGCCAATACCTGGACGGGAGTCGCTGCTGCCAATTATAATCAGTTGGCAGTCAACTCTAACAGCGAGCGTGGTCTTCTCTGCGTGCAGCTGCACCCAGACTTTGCCACGAACAAGTATGTCTACACATACGCAACTGAATCCAGCACCGGTGCTGGATCCACGGTTGTTGGCGAAGTCGTAGCCCTTGGCAACCGGGTTGACCGCTGGGTCTACGATGCCGCCAGCAAGAAGCTTGTTTATGACATGAACATCATCAAGCTTCAGTCACTCCAACCGGTCGACAGCACGGGTGGCAACAGCACTCTCCGTGGCAACCATAACGGCGGAATCATCCGCTTCGAGAAGAAGGTTCAGGGCCAGCCAGCAAAGATGTTCATCGTCATCGGTGACAACGGCCGCCGCGGCATGATGCAAAACCTCGAGTATGGACCAACCACGGGAACGACACGCATCGCCGATGTTGGCTCCTTCGGACCAGAGCCAGACAACCGTGCGCTGACGGGTGTTGTGATTCGCCTCAATGATGACGGAACCATCCCAACGGACAACCCGTTTTACAACCACTCCTTGACTTTCTCTGGTCAAACGGATGCAGGCCTTAAGAACGAAGCGGTCGCAAACCTCAAGCGTGTCTACGCTTACGGAGTCCGTAACTCGTTTGGTCTTGCAGTTGACCCATTCACGGGCAAGCTGTGGGAATCCGAGAACGGCGATGATGCGATGGATGAACTTAACATCATCAACAAGGGCCACAATGGTGGATGGATCCAGTTTATGGGACCAAAGTCGCGGATTGGTGACTTCAAGTCCATTGAGGCTGCACAGGCTACGGTTTCCCTCGGAAATCAGAACCGCTACCCAGTTTCCAACATCGCTGCGACAACCGCTCTTGGTGAGGCCCGCCTCGTCAATATCCCCGGTGCAACCTACGGTGACCCAGTCTTCTCCTGGAAGTACTGCATCGCTCCAAACGCGATTGGCTTTATCAACGGTACTGGCCTCGGTGCAAAGTACAACGGCAACTTGATTGTTGGCTCTGCCCGTGGAAACAGCGGTAGCACGGCTGGTGCAAATGCCTATGGCGTTCTGTACCGCTTTATACCGAATGCAGCACGTACCGGTCTTCAGTTTGCAGATCGTCTCTTGACGGACAAGGTTGCAGACAACACGGCCAAGGGTGGCATCACCGAGCAGTCAACAGTGCTGTTTGGCACCGGGTTTGACATCGTCACGGATGTTATCACGGCACCGGATGGTTCCCTTTACGTGCTAGGGATGACGAGTGCTGGTAACGGAAAGGTCTTCCGCATCACGACGAAGTAGTCTCTGGCTACTTAATGTAATGCCCCTCCTGTCAGGCTTTCTGGCGGGAGGG
>CAIRTT010000335.1 GCA_903881535.1 uncultured Armatimonadota bacterium | reverse complement strand
TAAGTTTCGTAATGTATTGTAGATGACCAAAAAGTTGGTCGGGCAAAGAAAAAGCCCGCAGCAAGCTGCGGGCCATAAAAGAGGAACATCAATGTGGCGGAACCGGCAGTCACACCGGACATCGCTACGTAGACATGGTAGCGCTGCGCAGCTCAGGGCAACACCGCCAAAGTACGGGAGTTTCCCAGGGTGCATCAAAACCCGGTGAATTTAGGGTGATGGCAAAATCGGTAGGCTTGCCTTGGAGGTGGATCGAAGCTGGTCGGTGCACGAAAGCCAAGCGGGCAAAGAAAAAGCCCGCAGCAAGCTGCGGGCCATAAGAACTACGATCACAAGCTGAAAACTACACAGGCTTACGGCGACGTGCTCGGAGCACGAGCCCACCAAGACCGGATGTAAGTAATCCAAAGACTGCCCACTCTCCAGGCTCTGGAACAGCCCCGATGCCATGGGAACCTCCGTTACTTCCACCTGCTAGAGCTCCGACACGGAAGGCACCGGATGAGAATCCACTTCCCGTCTTCACACTAGTAAAGCCACGTGTATCACCTGCATATAGATCACTTGTTGCAAAGACACCCGAATTGTCAAACATATGCCCAATCGAGCCCAACAATGTCGTTCCGTTGTAGAAGTCAACGGACATCTGCTGAGACTCGAGGAGGTCATCTCCAAGACCTTCGAAGCCAAATGCTCCTATAGCGCTCGAAAATGTAAACGTATAGAGGGACGAGCCAGAAAATTGGGAAACGAAACCGCCATCCGTGAGCTCGGAGCTAGTACTGGATTCCCAAACAGCCTGCGTGCCGCCAATGACACCAGCCACTGCCATAGCGCTAAAGTCAATCGCATGGCCACGGCCAGTAATGTGGGAGTAGGTTCCACCGTTCGCAACAGTCGGATCGATGCGCACGTTCGCGATGGTCCGCCAATCCACGTTGCTTGGGTTGTATGTTGTGAACTGTGCATGGCTTGCTGCTCCAAGCGCCAGGAGTCCCATAACAGCTAAAAGTTTTGTAGATCTTCCGGTTCGTTTCATTGTGTGTTCCTTATGGGGAATCTTTCGTAACGGCTGGACGCTTGCCGGTACGTAAGGAATCGCATAAGGCGTGCCAAATGATTGATATCGCACACAATAAACTAGTGTTAACTTCAGTTACGGTTTGGTAAGCCGATGTCCATGAGTGGCCTGGCGACATCTGAGACGGATAGTTGGGTGCCAATTTTGCCCAAAGGCTTGGGCTTTCCAGCCGGAGTTTGAGCTATCTCACGAATCGGCGTCGGACAAGAAAACCACTGAGTCCAGCAGCTGTGATCCAGAAACACATAACCGCAGATGGCTCAGGCACAGCTGCTGGTGCGCAGTTTCGAACCCTAAACGCGGATGCACTCATTGAGTTGCTGGTGAACGTAATGTCCACGCCTGTGATTCCGCGGATGTCCTCGACGGCGAAAAGGCGGACATCCCCAGCGAAATAGTCATAACTGTTCCAAAATGCTGCATTATCCGATGTCTGCTGCAATGTCCCGAGTAGCGTCGTTCCGTTGTAATAACTGGTAACAAAGTCCTGGGACTCGTGGAGATCATTGTTCATCACTTCAAAGCCAAAGCCTGAAACAGCGGATGAGAACGACCAGAACATCTTGGTCGGGACAGGTCCACAAAACGTTGCGACAACATCCCCAGATGTCAGATCACTATTCCTCCCCCAAACGACCTGATCCGAGCCAATTTCGTTCACAGTGGCTGTCTTGCCAAAGGTGAGATAGCTGGAGGTATTAGAAACGCCACTGGTGGATGCACGCTGTCTGGCAGAAATGGGTAACACAGACGTCGCCGTAGACATCCACTGCTGTCGGCTAAGCGCCACCAGCTGTGCACTGGCTGGAAGTGACAGAGTAGAACAAAGCGTTACGAACATCGCAATACTCGTCAAGCATCTCATCGCTGTACTTCCTTTCTACGCCAACGGGCGAGCCGCAGGGTTGTCTTCGGGGTGTACAGTTTGGCCGGAGGCCGTGCAAAGCAGATGACACACCACAGTGTCAATTTTTAGCGAAATACATCACGCACCAATACTAGGCGTAGTGTGAAGGCAGTTGAATCACCACTATATTTCCAACAGTCAGTTGGCAGGTTGGATGTGGATTCCGCTTTGGCGACCCCCCCTGTGTGACTCCAGCACATCGGAATATCGAAGCAGAATCCCTTCAGGCACTAGCTCGAAATCGGCGGAGCGTTGTTCCAATCATCCACAAGCCATTAAATGAGTAAAGCCCCCGCTGTGTGACTCCAGCGGGGGCAGAGGGATTAGATCAACGCTTATGCGCGGCGGCGGCGTGCACGCACTACCAGACCACCAAGTCCAGTAACCATCATCGCCATCGCAGCCCACTCACCAGGCTCAGGCACTGCGCCGTTGTTCGTGACATTATTGTTTCCACCAAGACCACCGTAGCGGAAGCCACCAGCGGAGAAGCCATAGTCATCGCCGCTCATCACACGGACCGATGTGATTCCACCATCATAGGAACCTGCAAACAGACGGGCGCCACCAAGGGAGGTATCCCAGCCATTTGCCATGACACCGGAGTTGTCGATGGTGCGGTTGATGCTTCCAATGAGTGTTGAGCCGTTGTAGAACTGAACCATGATGTCATGGTTGTCTACCAGATCAATCGTCTGCAGCTCGAATCCGAAGGATGTGACTGCACTGGAGAAGGTGAAGTCCGTTGCTTCGCTCCAGTAAAGTGTCGCATCGCCCTGGTTCAAAGCCGAATACGGAGCTGAAGACCACACTGGCTGCCAATCACCACCAACATTGCCGATAGACCCATCCTTATCGAAGTCGATGCTGAATGTACCACCGCCGATTGAGCGGACTGTGTCCATCTCGTTTCCAGCGATGTTGACGCCAGATGTGCTGCTGAGCCAAGTACCATTCGGATTGTCGTAAGATGTGAACTGAGCATTTGCAGGAGCTGACAGGCACGTCAGTAGTCCGCAGATTCCAAGTCCAAGCAATATATTTTTATTCATTTTGATGTCCCTCAAACGTTGGCTGGTGGTTCCCATCGCGCTTTGCAATGGTTGCTTCCGGCCTGATGTAAAGAACATGTGCAATGAATATGCCAAACACAGTAATGTCGAAATTTCTTAATGAAACATTAATTACGTGGCTACAGAGAGATGATGGCTGATGAAAATTCCCCCCTCGATGCACATGTGTGCATGATGATTTATCGAACTAGTCAGCGCGAGGGGGTGCAGCAGCTGCCTTACCCGCAACAAATCCTGTGGACCATGCAGCCTGAAGGTTGTATCCGCCCACCGGTCCAGCAATATCCAAGATTTCTCCGCAAAGATAAAGCCCACTGACCTTGCGACTCATCATCGTACGGTTATCAACCTCTGCCAGCGCAACCCCACCAGCGACGACCTCTCCACGCTCAAGAGGCACAGCCCGCACTTTTCCAATCACCCATCCCTTTAGGGCAACAACCAGGCGCTGGCGTGCTTTGGCGATGAAGTAAGAGCCCTTAACTTCCATATCGAGCATCGCAACACGCGCAATAGGCCTTGCAAGCCGCGCCGGTGCAACACTCTCAAGCAATGCCCCAACGGAACGCCGCGGGTAGTTCAAGCACCACTTGTCAATTTCTTCGCGCAGCTGATCTTCGCGCATATCTGGAAAGAGGTCCACTTCTGCGAGGGATGATTCTGGCCAGGCTTCTGCGATCTCACGTGAAACGCCAAGCGATACCGGTCCTGAGATTCCCTTGTGCGTAAACAACATGTCGCCACGCCACCGCATCCGTTCCTTGCCCTTGTCCCCTTGCGCATTCACAGCCCGCGCCCTAAGAACACAGTCCCGCAGTGAAACGCCACTCCAATCAGCAGCCCAGTTTGGTGACTCTTCAAGGTACAGAGGAGCAAGTGCTGCCGTCAGTGGCACGATGGTGTGCCCGAGGGATGCCATCCACTTCCAACCATCCCCTGTACAACCCGTCAACGGGTACGACGAACCACCCACTGCAATGATGAGTGCATCGGCCCCGATGCGGCTGCCATCGTCCATTTCGACACCAATGGCTCTGTCATTTGTGACCAGCAGTCCATGAATCTTTGCCCCGAGCACAATATTGACACCGGCCTCACGAACGATGGCCTCCATCACCTCGACAACATCCTTCGCATCAGCAGGAGGCTCTGGAAAAATCCTGCCATCCGGACGCGTGTACACTTCCAACCCTTTTGCCGTCAGCAGCTGGAGATAGTCATCATTTGAGAACACACGAAAGGCATTACGCAGAAAGTTCGCTTCATTATGTCGAAACTTGTTACGAACATCATCCATTGGACCTGCGTGGCAGAGGTTACACTTCCCACCACCTGAAATGAGTATCTTGGTTCCGAGACGCTCCATTTTTTCAAGCAATGTGACATGTGCACCAGCCTGAGCCGCTGCCCACGCTGCCAGCATCCCTGCCGCGCCACCACCAACCACGACCACTTTCCGCTGCGTTACATCATCCACTCTGGAACACTCATTTCTTTTCCACGCCATTCAATCGCAAAGGTTTTGTCACAGCCGCTCGGCGCAACCGGTCAGTAACCGCCGCCCAGTCAGCCCCATTTGGCAACCCTGCAATCACGATTCGCTGTGCACCGGCATCATCTGCCAGATGCAAGCCCGCATACAACTTTGCCGCAACCTCTTTTGGCTGCACGCCAAGAGGCAAAATCCGCTCACCCATGGGCGGATTCTCTCCAATCCACAATAGCCAAACATCGGTGCCAGACATGGCATCTGGATCCGGTTGCACACCAGCTGGCAAGACATCCACTGGACAGTGGGGAGCATAGTGCCGGAGGGCCTGTCCTGGCGAGCGGACCGGACCGGCCCCGCTCACATCCGCCGCAGCGACCACCGCAACCACCTCCGCTATGTCCGCAGCTGAAACATCCCCGAGACGCAAAACAACCGCCGACTCGCCAGTGACATCCACGACGGTCGACTCAATCCCGATGTGACATTCGCCGCCATCAAGGATTAAAAGGTCATCCACCCAAGCTCCAAGGCCACCTGCCACGTGCTCTGCCTGCGTCGGGGAAATCGCCTCCGAACGGTTCGCACTGGGAGCAGCTATCGGACATCCGGCAGCCGCAATCAACGCGCGCGCGCCACGATGAGCGGGAATCCGTATGCCAACCGTCGTCCCACCCGCCATCACAATAGAAGGCACATCCAAAGCTGCTCTCACAACAAGCGTCAACGGTCCAGGCCAGAAGCGCTGCGCAAGCACCTCAGCAAGGGGTGTCCAATCCGCAGACAACGCCCGCGCCGCGGCAATGTCCGCCACATGCACAATGACCGGGTTCGTCGATGGACGCCCCTTAGCCGTAAAAATGGCCGCAACAGCGTTCGCATTTAGTGCATTTGCACCAAGTCCATAGACCGTCTCCGTAGGAAATGCCACCAGCTGCCCGCCGCGTAAGCGCGTTGCAGCCTCCTCGAGACCCGCATCCAATGTCAAAATCCTTACTGCCACAGCCTTTAGTCTACCAGTGATGCCGTCTGGCGAAGTTCTCCAATGCACCTTGCCGGGATATAACAGAGCATGGATTTTGCGTACATCCCCGGGACAGCCACATCCGTGCGAACTATCCGGCAGCGCCAAGAGAAGCAGCTGATGGCAATCATCCCACGCTCCATACGCAGCACACCCACGATTTTTCTCTGCGGAGATTCAACGATGAAGAATGGAACTCCGGGCCAGCAAGGCTGGGGAGACCCATTCGCAAAGCATGCATCCGGTACAAAAATTGCCGTTGACAACCGCGCTCGCGGCGGACGTTCCAGCCGGACATTTGTCACCGAAGGCCTTTGGGAAAATGTCATCAAATCCATCCGGACCGGAGACATTGTTTTCCTGCAGTTTGGGCACAACGATGGCGGAGGCTTGAACGATCCACGGCGGCGCGCAAGCTTGAAGGGTAGCGGTGATGAATCAGCAGGCAGCACGGATGCCATGGGCCGCGCGGAAACTGTTCTGACCTATGGTGCCTATCTACGCCGGATGTCCCGTGAGGCACTCGACCGCGGCGCAAATGTCCTCCTCCTCACACCCATCCCACGCAACCGCTGGGCAAGCGGCAAAGTGCTGCGCTCCAGTAGCGACTATGCCCTCTGGACACGCGATGCTGGACAACGGGCCCGAGTGCCTGTCTTCGATCTGAACAACCTTGTAGCGGATGCCTACGATGCCATCGGCGAACAACGTGTTGCAGAGCTCTTTCATGGTGATTGGACACACACAAGCCCCGCTGGCGCTGCGTTTACCGCCAGCATCCTCCACCGTGCGCTGTCAACCTGCAAAGAGCTCCGCTGGACCAGCCTTTTGGAGACCGTTCAAGGGGCAACTGAAACCGTAAAAAACATCCCGGACCTAAAACCCGGCACGACCTACCTAAGCCTGCCATGAATCACCTGACCATCGGAATAGATATCGGGACATCCAGTGTCCGCGTCGCTGCATTTCCTACCGGAGGCTGGGACTTCTTGGATGCGACACTCGGAACACGCACGATGCCAGTTTCGCGCGGTACGGATGGCGGCGAGACTGTCGAACCGGAGGACCTGCTCAATGCCGTCATCGGTGCCATGGATGACTGTCTGGCTAACGTGCCACCTGATGCTGTCATTGATGCCATCGGCACCAGCTGCTTTTGGCACTCAGTGGTTCCTATAAATGCCAGCGGCGTTCCTATTGGACCCGTTCTGCTGTGGAGTGACAGACGGTGCGGGGATGTCGTGGATGCCCTGCGTAACGAACAGCCCAACCTCCCAGATGTCACCGGTTGCCCCTGGCATGCCAGCTTCGCGATTGCAAAGATTGAGTGGTGGAAGCGCAGTGGCTTCGAGAAACCATATCGCTGGCTTTCGCCGGCAGAGTGGGTGGAGAGCCAGTTACTCCTAGATACCGCCGGTCCTAGCACCTGCATGGCAAGCGCAACGGGCTGCGTGGATCAGGCAAACCAATGCTGGCTAACCGACTATGCCCCACTTCTGAACCCAATATCAGACAAGCCACGCACGAAGCTATTACCACCCTTTGCGGAACGCTGGCCATTGCTACGCGATGTTCCGTGGGTACCAGCGATTGGGGATGGCGCAGCAGCGAATATCGGAACTGGGCACTGGCAGGATGGCAAAATCACCGTCACAGTTGGGACATCCGTTGCTGTTCGGCAGTGTTGTGATGGCCCGATGCCCATCCGCCCAGAAGGACTTTGGCGCTACCAGCTCGGACCAGAACGCTGGCTGGTTGGCGGTGCATCCAGTAATGGTGGCTCCGTTTGGCAATGGCTAAGCAGCAACCTTAAGTTCAACCCAGATGCCCTTGTCGACCTCCGCAGCAAACCGCCGACGGTTACAGTGCTGCCTTACTACTCCGGCGAGCGTGCACCGTGGTGGGCAGACCACTTGACCGCATCCATTCATGGCCTCACCGCAGGCACATCGGGAGAGGAAATCGCCCTCGCCCATTTGGAGGCAATCGCCGTCCATACATCCTGGATTGCTGCAAAGCTCGGAGTTGGCCCGAAGACCATCCTCGCCGCAAGCGGCAATGCCCTGCAGCAATCGCCATTGCTCGCCCAATGCATAGCAGATGCGTGTGGATGTACCGTTGAGCAACAGGAAACGGGTGAGCAGAGCCTGATTGGTGCTGCCCGCTGGGCGATGCATACTATCAACAACTACCAACTAACTAACACAAATATCAGCATTAAAGAGATACATACATTTAATATGAATGGTTACAAAAGAATGCAATCTATAGCAATGAATATGAATGAATTGCTTTAAAACCTATTTATTATTATTAGATGTATATTGCAGTACGAAGCACTGCTCAATAATCACGGGAGAAGCGGTAGCGCAGCAGCGCGCTAAACGCATCAAATGCATCCGTCCACTTGATTTTTTTGCCCTGGGCCTCAGTCCGCGCCGAGTAGCCAATAGGCACCTCGTGGATAACATGCCCTCGCCTAAGGACCTTCATCGTGATCTCAGGGCAGAAATCAAACCGCCTTGCGTGGAGTGGCACCAGCTTCAGCATTTCCGTGCGGAAGACCTTGTAGCATGTTGCTTCATCCGTAATGCGCGCACCCGGTATCAATACATTGGTCGTAATCGTCAGGATGCGGTTGGCAAGCCAGTTTGTGAGCTTCATGTGTTCTGGATGCCGGCGCTTTAGGAAGCGGCTGCCATAAACAACCTGAACAACCGGTGCATCGAAGACTTTCACCAGCGACAAATAGTCAAGCGGTTCGTACTCGAGGTCAGCATCCTGGACGATGAATAGCTCACCGGATGCATGCTTTATCGCAGTCATAATCGCCGCGCCTTTGCCTTGATTGACATCGTGCAGGACAACACGCACCCGCGCATCGGATCCCGCAATTTGCTGCATCAGAACCTCGCGACTGCCATCTGTTGAACCGTCATCGACATAGAGAATCTCGATGTCAAGCGGAACGCTGAGGATGCGCTGGTGGATTTCAAGCAGGGTTGCCAGCTCGTTAAACACGGGTACAGCAACCGTTAATAGCGGCTTGCTTGTTGGTATTGGCTGTGTTTGACCGCTCATTTCCACGGCGCATTGTATCTGCCAGACGGCAAATACGCGGATGGGCAGTGTTAACCCGGTAAGCATCCGATGTATGATGCACGGCATCAGACATTTTCGTCTGGATGATGTCAGACTCCAGGAGATTCGCTATGGCGGACGAGACGTTTACAGCTCCCACAACTACGACGGCACCACAAGCATCCCCAAGCAGTGGCGAGCAAGTCACACAAGTGTTGGGCATCGATATTGGTGGTTCTGGTGTCAAGGGCGCTCTGGTCGATGTCACCACCGGAGAGCTGCTCGCTGAGCGTTTCCGCATCGAAACTCCGCAACCGGCTACCCCAGAGGCCGTCGCTGCTGTCGTCGCTCAAATTGCGGAACATTTTAACTGGACCGGTCCCATCGGCGTCGGCTTCCCTGGCGTCATTAAAGATGGCGTTGTCAAAACGGCAGCAAATGTCGATGACTCATGGGTGGATGTCGACGCATCCAAGCTGATTGCAGCCGCGACAGGCAGCCCGAAGGTTTGTATCGGCAACGATGCAGATGTCGCTGGCCTCGCTGAGATCACCTTTGGTGCGGGAAAAGACCACCCGGGCTTTGTCATCATGATCACCCTCGGCACCGGTATCGGCTCCGCCTTCTTTTTCAACGGCAAGCTGCTCCCCAATATGGAGTTTGGCCATGTTGAAGTTGGTGGCAAAAATGCAGAATCGTGGGCATCCGATGCCGCCCGAGAGCGCGAAGACCTCAAGTGGGACAAGTGGGGTAAGCGGGTTGACCGCGTCCTCCACACCATCGAAGACCTCGTCTGGCCCGACCTCTTTATTATTGGCGGAGGGGTCAGCAAGAAGAGTGACAGGTTCTTCCCGTTCTTCACGCTGCGCACACCTATCGTCACAGCAAATTTCCTCAATGATGCGGGAATTGTCGGTGCCGCACTACACGCGAAATGATTCATCTTGAAAAGCTGGACCAGGCCCGCCGCCTCGTCGCCGTCAGCGACCTGGATGTTTGGCTAACATTTGTCCGGGAGACAACGGCGCTCTGTGACCCGGTACTGCCTCTGATTTGTGATTTCGGGATGACGTGGCAGAGCGCATTCATCGTCTCAAAATCCGGGATGACGTTTGCGGTTGTGGGTAACTACGATGCGGATGCCATCCGCCAGCTCGGCGGCTGGAATCAGGTCGTACCGTATGTCCATTCGATCAAAGACCGCCTTGTAGCCGTCCTCGAGCTGACGATTCCGACATCCGTTGCCAAGCCGCGCATCGGCATCAACACCTGTGAA
Organism: uncultured Armatimonadota bacterium; assembly: GCA_903881535.1. GTDB lineage: Bacteria > Armatimonadota > Armatimonadia > Armatimonadales > Armatimonadaceae > CAIRTT01. The sequence continues at coordinate 4,609 of CAIRTT010000335.1, read as the reverse complement.
TGGGATGATAAAGCCGATGGCATCACCCTTGGGATGTTTCATTTGCTGTCATCGATGCTCGAAGATACACGCTTTGCCGGATGTCTGGTCAGCGCATCGGATGTCGTTATCCCTCTGCGCGCGCAGAAGACGGAATCCGAGCTGGATGCCATTCAGGATGCCATTCAGGTCACGGAAGGTATCTTCGATTGGTTGACATCCACATTTGTCCAAGTCGGGATGACTGAGTACCAAATCTATCGTGGAATACAGACGCTGATTGATGAGCGTGGTTACGGCTACGGCTGGGAGCGTGCAGGCAATCCAATTGTCAACTGTGGCCCTGACAGCCAGGCCGGTCACGGCTTGCCATCCAACCAGATTGCCTTAGGCCATGGGCACATCCTGCACATCGACCTCGGTGTTGCAACGCGAAACTACTCGAGCGATATCCAGCGCTGCTGGTATGTTGGCACCTATGTCCCAGAACACATCCAGCATGCGATGGCAGCGGTGGTCAGTGCCATCGATGCCGCAGCGGCTGTCCTCCGTCCGGGTGTGCAAGGTTGGATGGTAGATGCGGCAGCACGGGAAGCGATTGTGGCTGCTGGCTATCCTGAATACATGCACGCAGTAGGACATCAGGTTGGACGTTTCGCCCATGATGGCGGAACGCTTCTAGGTCCCCAATGGGAGCGCTATGGCAATGCCCCTGACGGCTTCGTTGAGGCACGTGAGGTCTATACGTTGGAGCTCGGGATTGAGCTTCCCCATGCTGGTATCGTCAGCATTGAAGAAATGGTTATTGTCACCGCTACTGGCTGTGAATTTTTGACCGTACGTCAAACAGAAATGTGGCTGCTACAACGCTAGTTAGCAGCCGTTTTCTCATGTAGGTTTGGGTGATGCGGTCCGTAGTAGGCATCAGGCTCGATAGAGACCGTGGTCCCTTTTCTTCTCACCGCCCTTGTTGCTCGGAGAGAACTAACCAAAACACCTACTGAATCGGTTTGGGTAATGCGCTTGGTTGAATCCTATCCGTCGTAGGCATCAGGCTCGATAGAGACCGTGGTCCCTTCTTAATGTGAAACGCTTCCTCGTTCGGCGCGTGATACCCACTCTCACGTGCAAGGACCTCAGCTCCCTCACGGGTTTTCAACCACGCCACGCGCTGAGCCAGAGCATTGTTTTGCTGACGCAGCCGCTTGCCTTCCGCTTGCTGTTCATTTAACAGATTTTGGTAACGCAGCACAATCTTAACTGGCTCAATCGCTGGACGGACCACAAATAAGCCGAAGAATGCGAAGGCCAAAACACCAATAACATTTCGAATCAGGACATCCTGCGGGTCACGCCGAAGCGTCCGGGATTTTGATTGGGTTGCCTTGCGGGGGGATGATTTAGATCGGGTCGCCAATTCGATGTACCTTTATAAGATTGGTGGATCCTGTTACTCCAACAGGTGCCCCAGCGATTATGACAACACAATCGCCATTTGAGCAAACATCATTTGCAACAGCTTGTTCAGCAGCCTGGCGCAGGAGACTATCTGTTGAGTCCACAGGCTCAACCAATATCGTCTCAACACCACGAACAAACGCCATAAAGCGTGCCGTCGACCGTCTTTCCGTGAGCGCTACAACCTTTGCACGGGGGCGGAACTTTGCTACAGCACGGGCAGTACTCCCCGTACTGGTGCCACACAAAATAGCGACAGCACCCATATCTTCAGCTATCGATGTCGCAGCATCGGAGACGGCATCTGTAAGGGATGCCTTCCCAAACCGCTGGTGGGCAAGTATTAACGCCGCATCGTAGTCAAAGCGCGACTCGGTCGCTACCGCAACCTTGGCCATCGTTTCGACAGCCGCAAACGGGAAGGACCCAACCGATGTCTCACCGCTTAGCATCAGGGCATCCGTGCCATCAAGGACGGCATTGGCGATGTCGGTGACTTCTGCACGAGTTGGACGTGGTCGCTCTATCATCGAGTCAAGCATTTGCGTTGCGGTAATAACAGGTTTGCCGGCACGGTTACAGGCGGAAATAATTTCCTTCTGCACAACCGCCAGCTGCTCAAAAGGCATTTCAACACCGAGGTCTCCACGCGCAACCATGATGCCATCCGAGACCTTCACGATTTCGGTAAGCTTCTCAACCGCCTCAGCCATTTCGATTTTCGCGATGAGCGGCACTTTGTTAGCCGTGAGCGTCCGCAATGTGTAGATGTCCGCTGGGTCGCGGACAAAGGACATCGCAATCGCATCCACACCAATGGAGAGGCCAAATCGAGCATCTTCAATGTCTTTTTCACTTAGGCTTGGGACATCAATGCGAACGCCTGGAGCCGAAACCCCTTTGCGGGATTTGAGGAGACCATCCGTGGATGCAACCGTCGCAACCCACGTCCCTCCAACGGCTGAGACGGTGAACTCGAGGTTGCCATCGTCAATCATCAGGCGGTTACCTGCCTTCAGGACCATCAGCAACTCAGGGACAGGAAGCGGAATACGGTCTCCAACAACAGTGGTCAGGGTCGCATCGAAGATTACCGTCTGACCCGCCGTGACAGCAACGCCATCCGCGAGGTCACCAAGTCGGATTTTTGGTCCGCAGAGGTCCTGCATGATGGCGACTTCACGGCCAAGGCGTTTGGATGCATCCCGAACCCACTCAAGCCGCTGGCGCTGGTCCTCGGCTTTACCGTGTGAAAAGTTGAGACGGGCGACATCCATGCCGCAGCGAATCAGCCGCTCGATGGCATCCAAAGAGTCCACCGCCGGGCCCAGTGTGCAAACTATTTTTGTGCGGCGTTTGCCGTAGCATGGGGATGCCGATATGGAGCCTGTCATAGCTGATTATAGCGATGCAAAGTGCCCGGTACAATCACCGGGCCTATAACATTCCGTTAGTAGTGCCGAAGCGTCCCGTGACGATCTAATAAGGCCCTCGGACGAGATGATCAACATCCGCCCGGTACCATGCTTCAAGCGCTGCATGCAGCTCGGCGGGAAGGCTGTTGAGCGTTGATGCGCTCACATTCGATGCAACCTGGTCCGGGCGGCTTGCTCCAGGAATGACCACGGTCACTGCCGGATGGTCGAGAATCCAACGCATCGCGAATTGTGCCATCGTCATGTCCTCTGGAACATGCGGTCGGAGGGCATCCACCAAATCGATAGCTGCATCGTAGGGTAGCCCGGAGAACGTCTCGCCAACATTGAACGCTGCGCCATCCCGGTTGAAGTTTCGGTGGTCGTCATCCCCAAATGCCGTTTGCTTGGTCATTTTGCCTGAAAGTAATCCGCTAGCGAGTGGCAGTCGAACAATCAGGGATGTGCCATTTGCCTGTGCTTTGTCGAACAGCTGCCAGACGGGGCGCTGGCGAAGGACATTAAAGAGGATTTGCAGGCTGACAAGACCGGGCTGAGCCATGCAGATTTCCGCTTCCTCGATGCTCTCAACGCTTGCGCCAAAGCGCTTGATCAGCCCTTCAGCCTGAAGCGTCCGGAGATGATCGAAGACTGTTCCCTCGCGGAGGGCATCGGTTGGGATGCAGTGCAGCTGCAAGAGGTCCAGAGACGCGACATTGAGGCGTTCACAGCTTGCATTGATGTGCTGCCGCATCGCATCAAGTGTCCAGTTATCCGGCCAGCCTGGAGGCGAGAAGCGCCCCTGCTTGGTTGCGACAAAGATGCCTTGCGGTGCATCCGCAGCGATCCAACGGGCAATCAGGCGCTCGGAGCGCCCGGCTCCATAAACATCCGCGGTATCGAAAAATGTGACACCCGCCGCGTAAGCCGCCCGAAGGATTGCGAGTGCATCGTCTTCCTCGACATGGGCCCAGCTTCCACCGATCTGCCAGCAACCAAGACCAACTTCACCTACCGGGATGCCATCAAATGAACGGGTTTGCATTCTTCTATCCTTATCAACCAAGTTATTGGCAGCGCCAATATGCGAGCGTCGTGGAGAGCATCGTGGCAATATCGCCAGCAGGCTCCCAACCTAACAGCTGCTTTGCCTTCGCCGGGTTCCCTACACTACATGGGACATCGGATGCCCGCAGGCGTGCCGGATCCAATTCCACCGTAACGGGTACGCGTGCGATGTTAATGAGACCATCCAAGAGGTCGCGCACTGAGACAGCAACACCGCTGGAGACATTCAAAACGGTGTATGGCTCATCAAGCATCAACATTTTGCAGTATGCATCAACGACATCCGTGACGGGCAAAAAGTCACGCAGCGCATCGAGGTTGCCAACCTTCACCACAGGTGGAAGATCACCGTGCTCGATTTGCGCCAGCTGCTGTGCAAAGGCAGGGACAACAAACTTTGTCGTCTGCAGCGGCCCGGTGTGGTTGAACGAGCGGGAAACAACGATTCTTAGCTTTTCCGATGCCATAACCCGCGCCGCATGCTCCATGGATGCCTTGCTGATGGCATAGGCGCCGCTTGGGTTAAAGGGAAAGTCTTCATCCGCGCCGGGAGATGCGGGCGTCGTTCCGTAGACATAGCCACTCGATGCCAAAACGGCCATCACCGGGTGCGACAGGCCTGCCAGTGCACAAAGGAGCGCTTCTGTTCCGCTTGCATTGATTTTCGCGATACCTGCGGCATCCGTGCC
>CAIRTT010000334.1 GCA_903881535.1 uncultured Armatimonadota bacterium | reverse complement strand
GTGACATCGGCATTAATTGCAGCCTCGACGGCCATTTCCTGAACGCGAACGCTTGCGGCACACGTCGCGGCGCAGGCAAGTGGAAGGGGACCGACGACCGGCACATTAATGCCATTTCGGTCGACATAGCCCGGAACTTCGACGATGCAGCCATCCGGGAGATTTGAGATGTACCCATCGTTTGGCACATTGAAATGTTCGCGGTAGACACGTCCCGTTTCGAGCGCCTCGATGATGTAGGACCCGTGTTCATCCGAGCGGGAATCGGGAGTGAACTTCTTGGGTTCTTCCTTCATCCAGTTTGGAAAGTCGGTCTCAAACCATGTCCGGCCTTCCGTACATACACGCAAATAGCCGCCTGTTTCGCCATTAATCCAGCTGGAGAGGTCAATCCAGTCCATGATTTCGCTTGGACGCTTGCGGTACCACGGGAGGTATTCCGAGAGGTGGCCATTGGATTCCGTGCTGTAGTAGCCGAAGCGTTTCAGGACATCGATGCGGACTTTTTCCGTCTTCGGATACTCGGGATGCCCTGTGAACAGCTCGTGCATCAAGGGAATAAGATCAACGCCCTGCCACGTGGCCTTGATGCACCATGTCTGGTGGTTGATGCCGCTAAAGACAAAGTCAATATCCTGCCGGGTGACTGTCTCATCTTCATCGAGGATGTGGTGTGCCTTCGCCCAGTGTTCAGCGCATTTTGCAATCTGGTGCTGCGCGCCCTGGACGCCATGACAGAGGCCAACGGTACGAACGTCTCCGTACTTGATGGCTGCCCATGTCAGCATACACATCGGGTTGGAGTAGTTCAAAAGCAGCGCGTTTGGCTTTGCCACATCCCGGATATCGCGGCAGATTTCCAGGATTGCGGGAATTCCGCGCTGCGCATACATGATTCCACCGGCGCAAAGCGTATCTCCGACACATTGGTCGATTCCGTATTTGAGGGGAATATCGATGTCCGTAGCAAAGGCATCCAGGCCACCTTGCCGGATAGTGCAAATGATGTAGTCCGCATTGAGGAGGGCCTCGCGGCGGTCTGTGGTTGCGGTAACGGTTGCGGCGACACCATTTGCATGGATATCGCGCTCAACAAGCTGATGGACCATTGAGAGGTTGTGGTTATTAATGTCCATCAGGGAAAAGTGAGCGCTTCCCAGCTCGGGAACGGTCAGAATATCGGCGATCAGGCGGCGGGTAAAGCCGATAGAGCCGGCACCTATCATCGCAATTTTGAGTGACATCAGCGTCCTACCTCCACAATTCAAAAACACACGCAGGGTTTATGGTTCTATCGCCACTGCGCCGGGATACGCCGCTGTGAAATGGCCTCGCCGTTTTCGCTTGGCGCATTGCCTTCCGAGGGTTCGCTCTCAGACATTCCTACCAAACCATCCCCATCTAAAAGATACCCAACCAAATTTCTACCGCCACTGCGCCGGGATACGCCGCTGTGAAATGGCCTCGCCTTTTTCGCTTCGCGCATTGCCTTCTGTGGGCATAAACAGCGTCAGCAAAAGCTCTTCACGGGATGCCCCTATGCGAACGGCATGCGGATTTGCAAACGAAAGAGACCCCCCGGGGGTACGTACAGGAATGGAAATTGGTGCCAAAGATTTGCTGTCAATCAGCCAGAGTCGCCAGCTGGCCCAGTCATTTTTAGCAAGCTGACCTTCTTGGATATACCAATCTTTGCCGGCGAGGCGGATTTTAGTCCGTCCACCGATATTGCCCTTTATGCCAAGTGCCTCGAGACCCTGGTTCCAGCGGTCATCAACTTTCGCATCCCAGCGACCACGCCCGCGGAACGCACCGGATGCTGCACGGTCGACATCCCGCTCGCGGTAGTAATGCAGCCTCAGCTTTGCGCTGTCACCATTGGTGCTCTCAAAGCTCGGGGTCCCCTCGGCGGATGGCGCCAAACTCCTCGGTAGAAGCTCATCGATGAGAGGTTCACCTTTCCGAAGCGCCGCGAGGGTCCGGTAGCGCTGCAGCCGAATATGCACGCTGTCTGGGGCATCGGACTCAAATGCCACCCACCAGCTGCCATCCGTGGCGGCGAACAGCTCGCCTTGCGAACCATGGTTTGCCAGCTCACGGACATGTTTCCAAGTAATGCCATCATCGGACTCGGTGATGTTCAAGCGGAAGCTACCGGCATCCAAGGAATGGTGGATCGCTAGAAAGCTGCCATCAGGGAAGATGACGGGGTTTAGCGAATCCAGCACCGCACCGCGGTCATCTTTTGTATTGAATGCAATCTTGCCGGTGGTCAGATCGCCCAGCCAGGCGGCGATGTCTTTCTGTAGCTGTGTTGGTTTGATGTACATGTAGGACTAGCCCATGGCTCCAGCGTGTGTGCAGGCGCCTGCGGCGGCAGCTGTTGCGCGGACTTGTGCAGCGCTATCGGATTCCCCGGCGAGGATGCCGGCGACAAAGCCTGCGGTAAAGGCATCCCCGGCCCCGATCGTGTCGACGACATCGACGGGCACGGATGCAAGCCAGTTCCAGCCCTGCTCCGATGCGACAAGACTTCCCCGTGCCCCGCAGGTTACAAGGACGGTTCCGATTTTGTAGTGGTCGCGCATTTTGTCGATGTCGGGATGTGGGCGGTCATCGTGTGGTGCCAGGATGTCCTCCGGCGCGGCGATACCGAGGAGCCCACAGACGATTGGGAGCTCATCATCGTTGAGCTTGAGGATATCTGCATGGTGGCAGCCCTGCTTGAGGATGTCCGCAGAGTAATAGTGCTGGCGCAGGTTGACATCGAAGATACGAATCGCTCCCGCAGGCAGCAGCTCAAACAGCGTTTGTAGGGTTGCGGCGCTTTGTTCAGAGCGTTGGGCAAGCGTTCCGTAGCAGAGTGCGGCAGCCGATTTTGCAGCATCGATGGCCGCTGCGGTGAGCGAGATGTAATCCCAGGCGACGCCTTCGCAAATGTCATATTCGGGGATGCCACGGTCATCCAATGTGACAGCCACGGTTCCCGTTGGGTGGTTGCCGGTCGCGATGCCAGCCGTCTCAAGTCCGGCTTTCTGGAGGAGGTCAAGGGCATCGCGGCCAAGGTCATCGTTTCCGATACAGCTGACCGAAAGCGCGGGGAGGCCCTGCTGCAGGACGTGATAGCAAAAGTTGGCGGGAGCTCCGCCAAGCTGGCGGCCAGCGGGGAGCATATCCCAGAGGAGCTCCCCAAATCCGATTACCGT
>CAIRTT010000333.1 GCA_903881535.1 uncultured Armatimonadota bacterium | reverse complement strand
GCAAGCTTGATCGCTGGAGAGACAGCCCTGATGCGCTTGCGGAGCGAAAGCAGTGCAAGATTCCGCCCCCACTTGCCGTAGCAGAATGGGTTGTAGTGGATGTAGACGACATCGATGCCTTGCTTGACTGCATCAACAATTGCATCGATGACGGAGGTCGCGACCTTGGGATTCCACGATGGCTTTATCGCGACTCCTGGGATGTCGGCGTAATTGGTTCCACTAGGGACGAGGCAAGTCACTGAATGCCCCATCGAAGCAAGGGATTCCGCAATGAGCGCCGCGTGGTCCCCAATACCATCTACGACCGGGGGTAACGCTGATGACACCATTAAGATGCGCAGCGGTTTTCCAGCCAATTTAGATGATGTCGGCAAAGGTCCGTTCCATGCTTCGGAAGACGGTGATGCCAGTAATCAGCATCACGATCGTGGTTCCGACAGAGATTGCAAGGAGATTTCCGCTTGGTAATGGGGTGCCAAGCAGCGATGCACGCACCAGCTCAAGGTAGCCGGACATCGGGTTGAGGAGCATAAACCAAACCAGCTTCCCGGTGAAGAGGGATGCGGGAACGATTACTGGCGAGCCCCAGAAGAGAAGCTGCACCATCACTGGAAGGATGTGTTGCACATCCCGATATGGCACGGTCAATGCCGAAACCAATATGCCAGCCCCAATCGCAAGCAGCATAATTCCAAGCATCCCGATGGGAAAGAGCACGAGCATCGCAGTTGCTTTGACGCCAAGAATTACAGCGATGACGGCAAACACGGCGGTTGCGATCAGGGCATCGAGGAGGGCGCCAGGCACGACGGACAACGGAAGGATAAGTCTTGGAAAGAAGATTTTGCTGACGAGCTGCGTGTTACCGACGAGACAGTTTCCGCTCTTCGTCAGGATGGCTTGAAAGAGGTTCCATGCAAGGAGGCTTGCGAAGGAATAGGCCAGCATCGGGACATCGCCGACTGGAAGTCGCGCAGCTTTACCGACAACGCTGAAAATAATCGCGCCCAGCAGCGGCTGGAGGACGACCCAAATCACACCGAGGGCGGTCTGGCGGTAGCGCAAGCGGATGTCGCGCTTCATCAGCTCGACGAGGAGGTCGCGATAATGCCACACTTCAAGAAGATCCGCTGCGTGAAAACGATTGGATGGTTCAATCGTCACCAATGGTTGCTGACTCAACATAAATGGCTGTCCCGATGGGATGAAATCCCATTCGTGACAATACCACGCACACCCGTTAGAGATGGTAAGTGAATGCTACAATCCGCGGTGTGAAGCAACGTCAAACCCTTGCATTGCCATCTTGGCTGCCACTCGCCCTCCTCTTGCTGGCCGCGTTTTTGCTCCGTGTCATCGGGATTGACTGGGGAGTTCCTGCGCCCGGCAGGCTTTGGTCGTTCCACCCGGATGAAAGCCAGGTTCTGGTCGCGGCCCTCGACCTGAACATTTTTACCGGCAAGCTTGACAATGGCTTCTACAACTACGGCCAGTGGTATCTCCTCGCCGCCGGCACGCTCATCCATATCCTGGAAACTCTCAAAGTCGTCGCAAAGCCGCTTGCCGGAATCGCCCCCACGGCAGAATCCCTGATCACGGCACGCATCTTTACCGCCATCCTCGGTACCGCCACTATCTGGTTCGTATTTGACACTGCGCGGCGCTTGGGCAACCGCGCAGCCGGCTTTCTCGCAGGAGCAACGTACGCCGTGATGCCCCTCGCGGTCCAGCATGCACATTTTGCGACCGTCGATGTCCCCGCGGCGTTCTGGGTAGCCGTCACCATTTGGGCAGCCATCGCATTCCACGCTACCGGAAACAGCAAGGTTCTTGCGATCGGTGCAATCGCGTGCGGACTCGGCGCCGCGACGAAGTACAACGCGGGTCTTTCGCTATTTCCTCTGATGCTTGCGTGGCTGCTGCGCAAGGAACGGAAAGCGACAGAGCTGGTCGGAGTATTCCTGATTACAGCTGTAGCCTTTGTGATCGGATGCCCAGGCTCTGTCCTAAACACAGGACAGTTCATCAAGGACATAGCGTTTGAAGCACGCCATGTCGGCGCCGGCAGCGAACAAATTTTCACAAACACCATCCCTGGCTACCTCTATCACCCCATTGTAAACGGCCCGTGGGTTGTAGCCTATCTCTGGCCCGCGATTGGACTTGGTCTTGTCAACATTGCCATAAGGCGCAAAGCCGCCGAGCTCATCCCACTCGTTTTCGCTCTCCCCTACTTCCTGCTTATCGGCATCGCGCAGGTCAAATTCGCCCGTTATGCCCTCCCCCTGCTGCCGGTCCTCGCCGTCTACACAGGTCTTCTTTTTGTCCGAAAGCCGGATCAGCGGCCGTACATTGGTGCATTCGCAAGCATTTGCTGCGCGTTGACAATGTTCGCATCGCTTACCTGGGTCCGTCAGTTCACAGCCACAGACCCTCGTATATCCGCTGCCGCTGGAATCAAGGCATCGGGTGCAGAAGTTGTCACGTTTGCCCGCCGCCCTTGGTTTTGGTCGGCATCCCTATCACCGCAAATCGCACACTTTAGCCCAAAGCTTGCTGCCGACGATGCGCGTGCATTTGATGGACTTCCGCAGCTGGTCGTTCCTCCGGATGGCTCCGAGTGGAGCGTGGATACCCTGTCCCAGATTACTCAAGGATCTGTGCTAACACTCTCTGAACTTGAGATCATGGATGCGGTTCGTCTGCGCGATACGCAACCGATGCTCTTTTTGGATGCCGCACACACGTTGCTGCCGAATACCAAGGTCTACGGCGAGCCGATTAGTCTTCCACTCATCAGCAGCTTCCACTCATCAACCTACAACGGATGGCTAACACTCCAAGGCGTTCCCCACGACATGCTCTACGTCAATCCACAGATTTGGGTGCTCAGTGGACGCTGACAAAAGCGATATTCTAGACCACTAGACGTTGTGAAATGTCCGAAATGTTTTGACGATAAAAGGATCAATTATGTCGACCTCCCTCTCTGCACGTGACCGGATTTTGATTGCGCTGGATGTTGATTCAGCAGATGCCGCAGTAGCCCTGGCGCGTAAAGTCGCGGGCACGGTTGGCGGACTCAAAGTCGGTCTTGAGCTCATTAATGCAGCGGGATTCGATATCATCAGCCGCCTTCAAGATGCAGGCGTGGACAAGATCTTCTACGATGCCAAATTTCACGACATCCCGAATACCGTCCATGGCGCAGTCGCAGCCGCGGTGAAGCGCAATGTTTGGATGGTGAATGTCCATGCGCAGGGTGGATCGGCGATGCTGCGGGCTGCGGCGGATGCCGCACATTCAGCAAATAATCCCCCACTTTTGATTGGTGTGACCGTGCTCACAAGCCTCAGTCAGGAAGCGCTGAACGCTGATCTGCGGGTTGCTGGGACTGTCAATGACCATGTGCTTCACCTTGCGGGTTTGTGTCATGCAAGTGGCCTCGATGGCGTTGTCTGTTCCCCCCATGAAGTCGCTGCAATACGCGCGACCCTCGGGAATGACTTTGTGACCGTTGTGCCAGGCGTGCGTCCAAAGGGCGTGGCTGCGCATGATCAGGCACGCATCGCGACGCCGGAAGCAGCCGTTGCGAGTGGTGCGACGTATCTGGTGATTGGCCGAGCGATCACGGGTGCCGATGACCCACGTGAGGCTGCCATTAGGATTGCGGCGGATATCGAGCAGGGCGTTTGATGTCCGGTCAAGCGCTGCAGCTCTACACACTGCGCGATTTTACGAAAACGGCCGATGCGGTGCGAACCACACTTGAGCGTGTTCGTGAGATTGGGTTTCGCGCGGTTCAAGTGAGTGCGGTTGCCGCCTTCGAAGCTGACCTGTCTCCGGATGTCCTAGGCCAGTGGCTGCGGGAGCTGGATTTGCAGTGCATCGCAACACACCGGCCATGGCCATCGCTGCGCGATGAAACGGAGCGCGAAATCGCGTTTCACAAGGCGCTTGGTTGCGACTATGTGGCGATTGGCGGCATCCCGGATGGCTATGACAAGCTGAATACTGCTGAGTATCGACGCTTTCTACGGGAGAGTCTGGCGGTCAGAGTGCAACTAGCGGATGCAGGCATTCGCTTTGGTCATCACAACCATGCGTTTGAATTTCACCGGGGTGACTGCGGAGCCGATCTCTCCCCGTGGGATGTGCTTATCGCTTCTGGCGGGCCAGATTACTACTTGGAGCTGGATGTTTACTGGGCGTGGCATGCGGGGGTGGACCCGGTGGGCTTGTTTGCACGGATGGCCGGCCGCGTTCCTGTTGTGCATATCAAGGATAAGGCTGTAATCGCTGGCGAACCAAAAATGGCCCCCATCGGTGAAGGCAACCTCCCATGGGAATCGATTATCGAAGCCGGGAATGCCGCGGGGGTCGCATGGTGGTGCGTCGAGCAGGATGAGTGTCACCGGGATGCGTTTGCATCGGTTGCGGCGTCCTATCGCTATCTCAAGGAAGTCCACGGTCTCCTCTAATGCCGATTCCATTTGACCGCTACAAGCCCTGGCTTACAGGGACATTTATTATCGCACCGGGTATTGGTGAGAAGTCTGAGCAGCAGCTTTGGGATGCTGGATTTCGGCACTGGGAAAGTGTTGTGGATGCCAAGTTGCCGGTGAGTGCGACAAAGGCGGATGCGATTAAGCGGGCGGCGGATCAGGCGCTTGAGGCGCATCAAATCGAGGACTGGTCCTGGTTTGCCGCGCGCCTTGGGTCGAAGGAGCATGTTCGCCTGCTGCCCTGGCTTTGGGACAAAGCGATGTGTATCGATATCGAAACCAACGGCGGCTACGATGCGAATGACATCACCATTATCGGAATGCACGGGAGTTACGACACCCATATTCTGGTCAAGGGACGCGATATTGATCGCTTTCCAGAGCTGTTTTCCCCGGTGCGCCTGATGGTTTCCTTTTTTGGTACCGGCTTTGATGTGCCATTTCTAAAGCGAAGGTTTCCTGCAGTCGATTTCGATATTCCGCATGTAGATGTTTGTAATGTGATGCGACGAATCGGGATCAAGGGTGGACTTAAAGCAATTGAGCACAGGTTTGGTATCGAGCGCTCAGATGAAGCTGCTGGACTTTCAGGCTGGGATGCCGTTGAGCTGTGGAGGCTTTGGGTCTCCCGCCGCGATGAAAGTGCTCTCAATAGATTGATTCGCTACAACCGCGAAGACATCGAGAATCTCCCAGCGCTCCTGCAAATCGCATACCCAAAGCTCATAGTGCAAACAGGAGCCAGCTGGCTGCATCAGATAGAATAAAGGCCATGCCTATCTACGAATTCAAGTGCAAGTCCTGCCGTAATCAGTTCGAGACGATGCGCCCTTTCTCCCGCAAGGATGAACCAGAAGCCTGTCCAGCGTGTGGATCAGCCGAGACATCAAGGCAGCTATCGATGTTCGCAGCGACCGGTTTTGCTGATCCCAGCTGCTCCACCAGTCAGGCATCCGGGACGCCATGCTGCCGGACAATTGCACCAGGCGGTGGCTGAGGGGTTCCTCGCCGGTAGCCCGTGTGGCTGCCATCACCCTCAAAAACACTTTCGCGGCGCTGCCGCATAACTCCAGGATTCCCCCATGCGAACGTACATCACAACCCCTATCTACTATGTCAACGCCGTCCCTCACGTCGGAACGGCAACTACGACATTACTTGCAGATGCGCAAGCGCGTTATCACCGCATGCAGGGGCTGGATACGTGGTTCTTGACCGGCACGGATGAGCATGCGCAGAAGGTCTCCGATGCGGCAATCGCTGCTGGCGAAACGCCACAGGCATTTGTGGACAAGGTTTCACAGAGCTTTGTCGAAGCCTGGAAGTTCCTCGATTGCCGCTATGACACGTTCATTAGGACGAGCGAGGACCGTCACAAAGATGTCGTCCGTGAAGTCTTCAAACGGCTCGAAAAATCCGGCGACATCTACCTAGGCGTCTACGAAGGCTGGTACTCCGTCGCCGATGAAACGTTCTTCCGCGACACGGATGTCGATGACAATGGCATCGTCAAAGAAACTGGAGCCAAAGTCGAGCGAATCAGTGAGGATGTCCATTACTTCCGCCTTTCGGCCTATGGGGACCGTCTGAAGGAGCATATTCTTACAAATCCAGGCTTTCTGATTCCCGATACGCGCCGTAATGAAGTCCTCGCCTTTATTGAGCAGGGCCTTCGGGATATCGCCATCTCGCGCAAGAATGCTGGTTGGGGCATTGAAGTCCCCGGGGATGCCAGTAAGGTTGTTTATGTTTGGTTTGATGCGCTGATCAACTACCTGACTGAGTCCGGCTGGCCGAACAATCCAGCGTGGGATCAGACGTGGCCAGCTACCGCACACCTTATGGCAAAAGAGATCTTCACTCGGTTCCATGCAACATTGTGGCCTGCGATGCTGATGGCACTTGAGCTCCCCCTTCCTAAACATGTCGTCGGGCACGGTTGGTGGGTGGTTCGTGATGAAGAAGGCCTCCTTGGCAAGGCTAGCAAGAGCAAAGGCAATATTCCAACGCCACAGGCAGTTGTTGAGAAGGTCGTGGATGCCAGTGGTGCCAATCCGTTGGTCGCACGGGATGCCCTGCGTTACTACCTCCTCCGCGATATACGCTTCTCGGATGACACCGAATTTGCACTCTCGATGCTGCAATCACGCTACAACGCCGAGCTTGGTAACGATCTTGGAAATGTCCTGAACCGTGTTCTCAAGGCTGGCTACTTCGGCGGAACGCTGCCAACAGAGGCAGCGCTCGATGCAGGACTTCAGGCCGATGCACACAAAGTCAAGGATGCTTACACAGCAGCGCTAGCCACTTACGACTGGGGCACTGCTCTGCAGGCAGTCAATGGACTGCTGGCATGTGTCAATCGCTACCTTGCGACCACCGCACCCTGGAAAGCAGCCAAGGCAGGTAACACGGCAGATGTCGACACGGCCATCTACAATGCCCTCGAAGGCGTCCGGTTTGCGGCTGTCTTGTTGCTTCCGGCGATGCCACACGCAGCAGGAGAAGTCCTCCGTCAGCTTGGACTAAGTCCAGCTGTCGCATCTGGTGACTTTGACCGCCTGACGACATTTGGAGCCCTTCCCTTTGGTGGACAGACTGCCGTAGGCGATGTCATCTTCCCGCGCCTCGCGTTCCCCGTACCGACCGTCGAAGCAGCACCTAAAGCCGCTAAAACAGAACAAAAGTCATCAGGAGAGACCAAACCTGTGGATCAAACATCCCCTGCAGCCGATGCAACATCGAGTGAAATCACTATCGATGACTTTATCAAGGTCCAGTTCCGCATTGCAGACATCACCCATGCAGAGAAGATTGAAGGTGCGAAGAAGCTTCTGCGCCTCGAAGTCCAGCTCGGCGAAGAGAAGCGGCAGATTGTCAGTGGAATCGCTGATTCGTATACGCCTGAAGAGCTGATCGGGATGCAGATTGTGGTTGTCTATAACCTAAAGCCTGCCAAGCTTCGCGGAGTTGAGAGCCAGGGGATGCTGCTTGCGGCCACCGATGCCGATGGCAAAGCAATCCTGCTCCAACCAGCAAAGCGTGTTGTTTCCGGAGCAGAGGTTCGATAGCGACGTTTCGTAGAGGGAGTTGACGATGTACCAAAGCTATGCGACGCGCCCGGGGACCCGCCAGGATCCAGCCATGGTGCTCATCCTGAGTCTGGTCACCTGCGGCATTTATTACTTGGTATGGATGCATCGCGTCAGTCAGGAAGTTCAGGATGCCCTGGGCGAAACGGATACCAACCCGGGCCTCGAAGTCCTCCTTACAATCGTCACATGCTTTATTTACAGCTACTTCTGGGACTGGAAAATGGCTCAGAAAATTGTAAGGCTTCAGGAAAACGTCGGGATACGGCCCGTTGACAATGGCGTTTTATACTTAATCCTGAATTTCGCTGGAGTTGGTGTTGTCAACTCTCTTATGCAGCAGCAGCAGCTTAACGATGTGTGGCGTAACTGGGACCGCTCCAGTCACTAAGCCAATGAGCGAGCAAACGCATCGGCCTGTCAAAGCTCTGTTCAAGGTCTTGACGGCCGATTGGTTTTGGTCGCTGTGTATTGTCATCGGGGCAATCGTGATTCCGGCACCGTTGGTGGGTGCATCCACAGTCCTTGGACTTCCAAAGCTCTGCCTGTTTCGTAACATTACGGGGATCGCCTGCCCTGGCTGTGGAATGACACGTTCACTCATTGCAACAGCGCACCTCCACTTCGAAGATGCCATTTTGTTTCATCCGCTGGGCCCGCCCGTTCTGATACTGCTACTACTCTACAGTCTCATGCATGTGATGAAGCTGCGTCTCCGTACAGGACACTTACAGCAAATCCCCAAGGTCATTCCGATAGCACTAACACTGTGCTTTGCAATCGTGTGGTTGGCGAGGCTCCTCGGATTCCTTCCAACGCCTTCCTGACGTGACAAGCCAGATAACTTCATCGTAATCTGACCCAAAGTTCGACCTTTAGTCGTGTCGGTAAAAGGATTTGACTGGCAAAATTACTAGTCTTTTCTGACCCATTCAATATCTCAGACACACCACACAGTATATGTACTAGCCAGTAGTGTTTGCAGGTCAACATCCGATATCAACATTCCTGAAGCACCAAAAATGAATTAAGTCCTTTTACAGGAGGCACGTCCATCTGAATTTCATCCAAATTCGGACCTATTTCGTTAAGTAATTGTAATCGGTAGGATGTCTATACCAGTGACATTGCGTAACAATTTCAGATCGCCATGCTGTTACGTCATCAGGAGTCAAGGCTCGTTCGGACACTAAATCCATATGAAAAACACAACATATACAACCAGTATGGTCAAGGCACTTATCGCCCTTGGTGTGACTTCAGCGTGTGCCTTACCGTTTTTTTTCGAGAACAAAACGGCAACCGCACAAGTTCCACCACCACCACCATTGGTCATCCTTCCAGTACCGCTCAACACCGTCCCAGTACCTCTTCCTGCAACCCTTGACCTTTACATCAAGGATCGTGCAGCCGCAATCAAACTTGGCAAAGCCCTCTTCTGGGACATGCAGCTTGGCTCCGATGGCATCACTGCCTGCGCATCCTGCCACTACCAAGCTGGCGCCGATGGACGTGACAAGAATCAGCTCACTCCTGGTAGTAACAAGCTCTGGGACAATGGCCATGCTGTAAACGGACAGCTGACGACCACTAGTCGTTTCCCGTTCACCAAGTTCACAGATGTCAACAATCCCCTGTCGACAAAGCCTTGGTCTTCGAGCGATATCGTAGGCAGCCAAGGCGTCTTCAAGGGTAGCTTCATTGGTATCACCAATACTCCGGTCGATTCAGGTAGCGTTGTCGCTGACCCCATTTATCGGACCGGTGCCATCAACACCCGGCAGGTGACAGGTCGTAATGCGCCATCGGTTATCAACAGTATTTTCAACCACAGAAACTTCTGGGATGGCCGTGCTCACAACGAGTTCAATGGTGTGAATCCGTTTGGTGACTCAGATGTGAACGCTCGTGTTTACGAAAACGTTGATCTCGTTACCGGGCAGGCAACACCGGTGCGGATCAGCATCGTCAATGCATCTCTGGCATCCCAGGCAGTTGGACCGGTCAACAGCGATGTCGAGATGGCCCATGGTGGTCGTAACTTCGCGGCGGTTGGCAAGAAAATGCTTGCACTTACACCGTTGGCACTACAAAAAGTTGATGCTACAGACTCGGTTTTGGGTGTGAATGCAAACCGAACTGGGAATGGTTTAACGACGACGTACGTAGACATGATCGCAGCTGCTGTCCAGCCTAAGTGGATTAATGGCGTCAACAAGTTTACTGTCACCGGTGGACGCATTGTCCCAAGCCCTACAGGTGTCTATTCGCAGACCGAAGCAAACTTCTCGCTTATCTTTGGACTTGCCGTCCTGATGTACGAGTCGACACTTGTTTCGGACCAGACACCATTTGACAGTTACCTTGCGGGTAACACAGCAGCTATGACTGTAAGAGCCCAGCGTGGATATGACCTCTTTATTGGACAAGCGAACTGTGTCCTGTGTCATGCAGGCGGTCCACTGTCCAATGCAACTATCCCAGTGCTGAACATTGATATAGCAGCCCTGGGAATCGTTATTCCTGCTGAAATCATGCCGATGCGTGATCTCCGACTGAGCGCCTACGACATCGGATACTACAATGTGGGTACAAGACCGACAGCAGAGGATATCGGCATTGGTGCCGACGACCCATTTGGAAATCCATTGTCCTTCTCGAGGAGTCTGCAGCTTGGAATTCTGCTGGATCCAAACCGACCAGTAGGTCAAATCATCACTGCTACAACGCGTTTGGCCATCAATGGTGCGTTTAAAACACCTGGCCTTCGTAACGTTGCCTTGACAGCTCCTTACAACCATACTGGGGGCTACTCAACAATTCATCAGGCGGTTAACCTGTACAACCGTGGCTTTGATCACGATAATGGTGTCAACCTGTCGCCTGATTCACAAGTTAATCCACAGCTGACTATCGCACAAAAGCAGGATCTGATCCAGCTGTTACTGGAAATGACCGACCCTCGTGTCGAAAACCGTTCTGCTCCGTTTGATCATCCTGAGCTGAGGATTCCTCATGGACATCAAAATGCACCGGGTTCAACGACACGCGTCGTAAACCGTGGCGATGGAAATGCGACGGACATCATGTTGACCATTCCTGCAAGTGGACGTGCCGGTGGTGTAAAACTCCGGCGCTTCTTGGGATTCACCGAAACCAGAATCAATACGTTCTAGTCACCGGTGGTGAACGAAAGCTGCAGCCCACGTAAGCGGATACTGCAGCTTTCGTCGTTTTTTGATCACGTCGAACGTACAAGAATCGCAACGATGGTGAACTTTATGAACCGCCGTTAACTCTGATGTCTTCGATTAACATATGGAACATCAACTCATTAAGCACACCCAACACGTGCAGCCGTTTCAGCACAACCACAATCCTATTTCAAGGCATTTGATCGACCTTGACACCCTAGAGAATTTGATCCTTCACAAAGTCAAATTTAGTTATTTTTACATAATAAAGTAGTGATTGAAGTCATGTAAAACCCAGCATTGTTACGAATACAGAATAATTCTAGTCTGACTATACTCCCCACATCGGATCAACCTCCGTGAACCGTTCCAATGAAAGAGGTTGCCGACTATTGGATACCAACGTGTATCTAGGTTTTTAGGAGACAAGTCAGATGAATCAAAACGTAGTAGTCGGAGTCAAGTCAAATGCAAAATGGATTGCAGCACTTGGCCTATCTGGGATTGCCATTGCAGCTCAGTTCACATCGCTTAACCCGGCACTTGCCCAGGTTCCACCTCCACCGCCAGCGCTGCCACTTGCACCACTGTCAACAATCACCGCTCCCCTGCCTGCTGACCTCGATGTCTACATCAAGGATCGTGCAGCAGCAATCCGCCTTGGAAAGGCACTCTTCTGGGATCAGCAGGTTGGCTCAGAAGGAACCGCATGTGCAAGTTGCCACTACCAGGCGGGTGCTGATGGCCGCGATGTCAACCAGATTGCGATGGGGCCAGATGCAAAGTTTGACAACGGCCACGCTGTCAACTTCCAGCTCAAACTGGATACCCACTTCCCATTCACAAAGTTTACTGATTCTCTCAACAACGCATCCCCGAAGATTCGAAGCTCCAATGACATCGTCGGTAGCCAGGGCGTCTTCAAAGCAGACTTCCTCGGACTGTCGATTGGTGCGCTGGGAGTTGGTTCTGTTGGTGCAATGGATGCTGGCGTAATCCGTCCAGATGCAGCATTCAACAAACTGAATATCAACACACGTCAGGTTACAGGGCGTAACACTCCAAGTGTGATTAATGCAGTGTTCAACAATCGTAACTTCTGGGATGGCCGTGCGCACAATGAGTTCAATGGTGTTAATCCGTTCGGCAACTCTGATGTCAATGCACGTGTCTACGAAACCGATCCGGTTACCGGTCTTGGAACCGCCACCCAAGTTTCTATTCTCAATGCGGCACTTGCATCCCAAGCAGTGGGTCCGGTCAACAGCTCTGTTGAAATGGCACATGGTGGCCGAAACTTTGCACAGGTTGGCAACAAGATTCTTGGACTCAAGCCACTTGCTATGCAGAAGGTCGCTGGCGATGACTCTGTACTGGGAGCCGTCGCGAGTACGACAAAGGGTCTGAACACGACATACGATGCGTTGATTCGTGCAGCCATTCAGGACAAGTGGTGGAATGGAACCAACAAGTTCACTGTCGATGGTACGGGACGTGTTGTTCCAAGTGGTACAGGCCAATACAGCCACATGGAAAGTAACTTTTCTTTGATCTTCGGCCTTGCTGTAATGATGTACGAATCCACACTTGTATCGGATAAAACTCCATACGATGCATATCTTGCTGGAAACAACACCGCACTGACGGCATCCGCTGTCCGTGGACTCGAAGTGTTCCAGACCAGCGGCTGTGTCACATGCCATGCAGGCCCTGCACTAAGTAGTGCTACAACTCCATTCTTGGCAGCAGATGCAGCATTACTTGGTATTCGTATCTTCACAGAAGTGATGCCAATGGCTGACCTCTTGCCAAGTGCATATGACATCGGATACTACAATATCGGTGTACGCCCAACTGCAGAAGATATTGGAGTTGGAGCAAACGACCCATTCGGCAACCCATTGTCCTTTAGCCGCAGTGTGCAGCTGGGTATCCTCTTGGATCCTAACCGCCCACTCGGACAAGAGATCACTGCAGGTACCCGTCTTGCAATCAATGGTGCCTTCAAGACACCGATGCTACGCAACGTTGCTTTGACTGCGCCATATATGCACACAGGTGGATATGCAACGCTGTCACAGGTCATCAACAACTATCACCGCAACGGTGACTTTGGCCGTGAGAACTTCATAGATCTTTCACCAGACATCGCATTGGCTGCAGCGCTCACACCGTTCCAAAAGCGTGACCTCCTTCAGTTGTTGCTTGAGATGACAGACCCACGTGTAGAGAAGATGTCTGCACCGTTTGATCACCCTGAGTTGACCATTGCAAACGGTCACACAATCAAGGCTGGTACAACGAGTACACTAATCAACCGTGGAGATGGCGCTGCAAAGGACAACACCTTGACAATCCCAGCAACGGGTGCGACAGGTGGAGCTCCCCTGCGACGCTTCCTAGGTAACACCGAAACCCGCTTCTTCTGATAGCGTAACAACCGACTGCAACAGTCGCCTGAGAGCTTCTCAGGCGGCTGTTTCTGCTTAAATGGGGAACAACTTTCACCGATGTCAAACAGGTTCCCAGTGACCACCCCATGAACCTCAGAAATTAGAAAAGCCATCACTACGGTTACACACGCCAAAAGCTGCTCAAAATGGCTCCGTAACCGGTTGAGAGGCGAAGATTGTCGCGCTGCTAGAAATCGACTTTCGACAAATCCAAAACGGCATCCCCTGATCGAATCAGATCATCTAGGATAGATGTACATCACACACCACATCTGTAGAATCTGGCTCAAACCACTCATATACCTGCCACACCAGGTTTCCTTATGCCATGCTTACGCACCGAAAAATGCCAGTATTTATAACAAGATGAATCCTCGTAATTGTAGCAATGGCAAACACCGATTCCGTCTCTATACTTCGACCTGTGTATGAACTTGTAACTATTCCAATTTCATATAGATGATTTCAACATAAGTCTTTTAGAAAGAGACAAATTTTGATATCGCCCTTAGTCAGTGTCAGAGAGATGAATCAATCATGGTAAAAAATAAACAGAACACGCTACGCTGTGTAGCGGCCCTCGGCCTTAGTGGCCTCGCGGTCGCCGCTCAGTTGTACACACAACTTCCTGCCAATGCGCAGGCACCAGCTCCAGCCGGAGCCGGTGGACTTGTTGCCATCCTTCCTGTACCGCTGGATACGGTACCGGTTCCGATGCCAGCAGACCTCGACATCTACATCAAGGACCGTGCAGCGGCCATCAAGCTTGGCAAAGCCCTCTTCTGGGACATGCAAGCCGGCTCCGATGGAATCACCGCTTGTGCATCCTGCCACTATCAAGCTGGCGCAGATGGCCGTGACCGCAACCAGATTGCAATCGGCCCAGATGCAAAGTTTGACAATGGACACACGGTAAACTTCCAACTCAAGCTCGACACACACTTCCCATTTACGAAGTTCTCTGTCGCACTTGACCCACTTTCTCCTAAAGTCCGCTCCTCGAACGACATCGTCGGCAGCCAAGGTGTCTTCAAGACAATCTTTACTGGGTTGACTGCAACAGCGGTAGATGCAGGCCTTGTTCAGAAGGACCCAATCTACTCTAAGACGGCTATCAACACCCGCCAGGTAACGGGCCGCAATGCTCCTTCTGTAATCAACTCGATCTTCAACAACCGTAACTTCTGGGATGGCCGTGCTCACAACGAGTTCAACGGTGTAAACCCATTCGGTGACTCTGATACCGAAGCACGCGTTTACCAAACAGATCCAGTAACGGGCGAAGCGCTTCCAGTTCAGGTCCTGATCGCAGATGCATCCCTTGCATCCCAAGCAGTTGGACCAGTCAACAGTGATGTTGAAATGGCACATGGCGGACGTAACTTTGCGGTTGTCGGTAAGAAGCTCTTAGGACTAAAGCCCCTTGGTCTTCAAAAGGTTGCTGCTGATGACTCCGTTCTCGGAGCCGTTGCCCATGCAACAAAGGGTCTGACGACAACGTACGATGCGCTGATTCAAGCTGCCATTCAAGACAAGTGGTGGAACGGAACCAACAAGTTCACGGTCAACGCACAGGGCCGTGTTGTTCCATCTGTATCGGGTGAATACACTCATATGCAGGCAAACATGTCGCTGATCTTCGGGATGTCGGTTCTGATGTATGAATCAACTCTGATATCCGACCAGACGCCTCTTGATAAGTGGCTTAAGGGCGATGCGACTGCGATGTCGGCAAGTGCAATCCGTGGCTACAACCTGTTTATCGGTGCAGCTGGATGTATCAACTGCCATGCTGGTGGACCTCTGTCCAATGCAACAACTCCAGTTCAGAATCAAGAAGTGTTGCTCGGACTCGGCTTCCTGTTCCCAGCTGAGTTCATGCCAATGGCCGATGCAATCAACTCTGCATACGATATTGGGTACTACAACATCGGTATTCGCCCAACTCTGGAAGACCTCGGCATCGGCGGAAACGACCCATTCGGCGTTCCTCTTTCCTATGCAAAGCGTATTCAGCTTGGCCTGTTGATCGATGACAATCGTCTCTTTGATAACGTCATTTATCCTGACAGCCGCCTGGCAATCGAGGGTGCATTCAAGACCCCAATGCTGCGTAACGTTGCATTGACCGGCCCATATATGCACACTGGTGGCTACTCAACCCTGCATGAAGCACTCAACAACTACCATCGTGGTGGTGACTTTGGTCTCGAGAACATGCCTAATACGGCTCCTGAGCTTGGTCTTATCGGTGTAGTCACTGTCTTCGACAAGCGTGACATCCTTCAGTTCCTCCTTGAACTGACCGACCCACGTGTTGAGAAGATGAGCGCTCCATTCGATCACCCTGAACTCCGCGTCCCTAATGGACACAATATCAAGGCTGGAACAACATCTACCTTGGTAAACAACGGACTTGGAAATGCAACGGACACAATCATCACAGTCCCTGCAACAGGTAAGCTTGGAGGAGCACCGCTCCGCCGCTTCCTTGGAAACATGGAAACACGTTTCTTCCAATAAAGAGTAAGGTTTACACGCCCCCCTCTCTGGAGTCATTCAGGGAGGGGGGGTTCTTTGTTTGTTGGCGGCCAACTTAGTACATATGACTATAGAGTAGCCATTTTTTGAAGAAAATCACAGTGGGCGCAGACGCGAACGGCAAGAAACACGTTTCTTCCAATAAGTTAGGTTTCAGCAAAACACCCTCTCAGGCGCAAGCTTGGGAGGGTGTTTTTTTTTGCTACGCATCGCACCGTGCATACAAACAGAAAGTCAAGCAGCAACTAGGCCAGAGACAGTTACGATGCTCCGACCTTTTTGGCCTCTAGAAACTCCCAGCGTGCATACACTTGTTCGACTTTTGTTTTAGCAGACGGCAACTGCTTGGTCCAAATTTCCGCTAAGCGTGCTGCATCCGATCCAACCGCATCCGTGGCCATTAATGCCTCTAAGCGCACAACTTCCGCCTCTGCCGAAGCAATGGCATCATCGATGCTAGCGAGCTCACGACGCTCACTTGCCGAAAGCAGATTCCGCTGTGCGACAGGCTTTACCGCGGCACTTGGTTCAGCTGTAAACCCATGGGCCTGGCGCTCAGAATAGCGCTCCATAAACTGTACAAAGTCGGCATATTCCGTGACATTTCCGGCTTCAAAATGCAATACGCGGTTTGACACGGCATCCATAAAATAGCGGTCGTGCGTCACAAGGATGACACATCCAGGAAATGTAGAGAGCGCGCCCTCAAGGACCTCAAGGCTTGCAAGGTCCAAGTCGTTTGTAGGCTCATCGACAATCAGGACATCCGCCACCACCGTTGACAGTTTCGCAAGTAAAAGCCTCGCTTGCTCGCCACCCGAAAGCACGCCCACCAAACTCCCCAGTTGATTTTCGGAAAAACCAAAGCGCTTCGCCCACGCAGTTACATGCCACGCATGGCCATTATGTTGGACCGTGTCGCCATTTGGACACAGCACATCACGCACTGTCTCCTTCATATTCAGCTGTGCTCGCGACTGGTCAAACCACACGACGCGCAGCTTTTCAGCACGCATCAGATCTCCGGCATCCGCCTCAAGGTCACCCACCAGCACGCGAATCAATGTCGTCTTTCCAACACCATTCGCGCCGACGAGACCAATCCGGTCGCCTGGACTTGCGATCAGATCCAAGCCATCGAAGAGTAGCTTCCCACCAAGCGACTTGCTAAGACCTCTTGCCCGAATGAGCTCTTTGGTTGACCGCTGACTGGCTGCAAATGCCGTTTGCTTCACCGTATTTTTCGCAGCGATACGCTGCTCGATCACGTCTAAATCCGCCATCAGCTCGTGGACATCCTGAATACGCCCCTTCGCTTTTGTCGTACGGGCCTTTGCACCACGACGTAGCCATGCAAGCTCTCTCCGGGCATCACCAGACATCGCGTGCTGCTGCTTGTCAAGTGATGCCATGTAGTTTGCACGTGCTTCAAGAAAGTCTGAATAGGCGCCATCCACCTGGAGACAGCCATCGGCATACACAGGGCCAAGTTCAATAATCCGGCTCGCGGTGTTCTCGAGAAAATAGCGGTCGTGGGTGATGGTAATACTGGCAAAGCTCGCACTTGCAAGCCAATCTTCCAGCCATTGAACCGCCTCAAGATCCAAATGGTTTGTCGGTTCATCCAACAACATCACATCTGGTTGTCGTATCCGCGCGGCCGCGAGCGCCAGGCGCTTTTTCCAGCCACCTGAGAGCGTATCGACGACGGCATCAGATGTGAACCCACACATCGCCATCGCAATTGCGACTTCAGTCACAATGTCGTCCACTCCAGCTTCCCGCGCAGCATTGGAGAGCACACTTTCAATCGTGGCCCCTGCCGGAAATGTGTCATCCTGATTTACCCGGAGAACACGCGTGCCCCGGCGCATCGAAAGGTCTCCCCCTCCTGGCTTTTCCTCTCCTGCCAGAATCTTTAGAAGCGTAGACTTCCCCGAACCATTCGGCCCGATAAGACCGATTCGGTCTCCATCTCCGATGCCAAATGTGAGCGATGTAAAGAGCTGGCGACCCGCGATGCGGAAGCTGAGGTCACGAACAGAAAGGAGCGTTGCCATAAGTCCCTAGTGTACGTCTGGACACGTAATTCTTACAGCAAATGTCGAGGTGATTACACAATCTAAGGATGCAGCTGCGGCCAGCGCATTGCGAGCACGACCATTGTGGTGCCAAAACCCGCCGCTGCGTTAATGATTGGAAAGATTCGGTAGTGGTCAAACGCAATGCGCTCGGATGCCCCGCGCAGCAAACAGGATGCAATCATCCCCAAATAAGCACTGCCAAGTACTACCGCCCAAATCACTCCATAGAGCGTGCCGGAGAGCGAGATCCCTAGGAGCACCGCACTCCCAAGCCAGCACAGCCCACAATAAATGAGTGCTCCCCGGACACCAAGCCAGGTTGCCGTCGTCGCAAGACCCGCTTTTTTGTCGGCAGTGACATCGGGGATTGCAGAAAATGTATGCATCGCCATACACCACAGCCAGCTGGCAGCGATTGCGGTAAAGGGAATCGCCGATGTCGGCGCCCAAATCGTAGCCGCCATAAATCCAGGCATCGCATATAAGACATTGCTGACTGAATCGAAGACTGGACGTGCCTTGAAACGCAGCGGTGGGACGCTGTAACCAATACTCAGCACCAGAAAAATACCCATGAGGACAGCCGTGAGCATCGACTGTCCAACCACGGCGACGACAAGCGCTCCAAATGCGAGACCACACGCAACAACCGTTGACGCCCGCTGCTGTTTTTGCAAGCGGATTTCGTAGGATCCCTTTTTGTCGTTATGGAGATCCGTATCCGTGTCAGCGAGGTCATTCACTCCATAAATCAGCACATTGGCTACGACCACAAAGAACAGCAGATAAATCCAAAAGCGAGCTGAAATAAATGTCGAGTAGCTGGGTGCAGACGCAAAGGTGCCCAAAATATACGGCCCGACGGTGTACATCCAAAATCTGGGCCGGCTGATGCGCACCACATGTTTGATGTCCGTGAGCACACTCGATTTAACTTCGGGCAAGGTAGTCTCCCACAGCTATCCATTTGTAGCTCGTCAACGCATCGAGGCCAAGCGGTCCACGTGCATGAACCTTTTGTGTCGAGACAGCGACCTCCGCTCCGAGACCAAACTGACTGCCATCGTGGAAACGCGTGCTCGCATTCACAAACACGGCTGGCGAATCGACTTCCTGAATAAACTGACCAATCGCATCTGGGTTATCTGACAGGATGCCATCAGAGTGGCTGCCAAATTCCGCGATATGGTCGATTGCGGTATCGATGTCCGCCACGACAACCACGTTACAGTCCATGGACAGCCATTCGGTTTCCAAGTCGCCCGCCTTGCCAGCGACAAACGGGATACCTGCATTAGCCAATGCAACAGCAGCGGCATCAGCAGCATGCAAGGTTACACCGGCATCAGAGAGGCCACGACAAACGCTGCATCCAAGCAATTTCATAGATGCTTGATGCACTAGGACTGTATCTAGTGCGTTGCACACCGATGTCTTTTGTGTCTTTGCGTTTAAAACTACGGAAAGGGCACGCTCACAGGTAACGGTTTTGTCGATGTAAATGTGACACACACCGGCACCACCAATAATGACTGGGATGGTCCCCTGTTCGGCACACAACCGACCGAGTCCGGCTCCACCGCGCGGTATCAGGACATCAACAAATTTATCTGCACAAATCAGCTCCCGAACGCGCTCACGGGATGCATCATTGATGAACTGAACCGCATCCCTGTGTTGGCCCAGTGCACTCTTTATTGCTATGGTAAGTGCACAGTTCGTAGACAACGTTTCACTGCCACCACGTAGAATGACAGCGTTTCCGCTTCTAATACACAGAGCGCTGATGTCTGTCGTGACATTTGGTCGGGACTCATAGACAACACCGACAACGCCAAGCGGAATCGTGACCCTTTCAACACAGAGGCCACTCGGCTGAACACACATGGGTATTTGCTTACCAAGCGGATCGGGCAGCGCAGCCACAGCCTTGATATCAGCTACCATCCCGATAAGTTTCGAAGCGTTCAGTCGCAAGCGGTCGACGAGGGCAGCGGACATCCCGGCAGCTTCCGCCGCCGCAACATCAGTGGCATTCGCCTCCAAAATCGTGTCGCAATTGGATTCGACCGCATTGGCTACAGCGAGGACTAGGGCCGCACGGGCATCGCCAGTCAACCTGCCAAGTGTACGTCCAGCCACTTTCGCGGCGCGTAACTGGGATTCGAGGTGCTGGTCCATCAGGCAATCCTACCGGCTACCCTGGCGGCTTGCACACTAGAAACGTGCTGAGACATCAAAGTTAAATGTGCGGGCCGAATATGAATATGCAGCGTTGTCACGGTCCCGGAGACGGGCAAATCGGACATCAAGCGTTGCCCCAAACAGCTGTGTAAGCCGGAAGTCAACCCCGAGGCGCGCTTCCATCCGGTGGTAGTTAGAGCTGGCATAGTAGGCGCCCTGTCCTCCACCTCCAGATGTGTTTGTAAGTGGATTACTCGCGTTCAGATCGTTGATCTCAACAAACGGTACAAAGCGCTTTGCGGGGACGTCCACTCGAACCGTGATGACATCGTTGGTGCCCTGTTGCATGCTAAAGCTTCCGCCGCCAATTCCTCCTCCAATGCCGCCACCGATTCCACCAATCCCACCGCCACCCATCATCGTGGATGACCCATAGTTCATCCGCATAAAGCCCGTCCGTACCTGAAGGCCATCCGGGCGGCCATGCGTCGTCATAAACGACCAGTTCGTGTTATCGAAATCGCCCTGTCCACCCACATAGCGGCCGATTTGCTGACTAACAGTGGCATTGACATTGAATTCAGCGGATGGCGAATATGTCAACAGCAGGTCATTGCTGGTCATATCGGTGTTGTCGTAGTTGGGGACAAGCATCAACGATGAGCTTCGCCGCACCTCGGCGCGGATGGCCTGCGTTGGAGTGAAGGACAAGCGAATATCCCGCGTTCGGGTCTGCTGCCCTGTTGATGTCAACCCGGTCGTGCCACCGCCTCCAATGGAGCCGCCATTGCCGTAGAAGCCATCCAAGCTCTGGCCATTCTGACTATCCGTTAACTGCACATCCAGCTGTATCTTGTCCGGCGCGATCCAGTATAAAAGCGACATCTGATTGTCATTGGCACTACTGGCAGTTCCGCCAGACCGGTTGCGGCTCGTCCCAAGGTTTGAACTCAGAGAGAGACGTGTGCTTGGCGTAAAGGTCGTATTGAAGCGAATGTTGGTGCTCGCGCCATTGGTCATATTGGCATTTGCGTTCCCATTTTGGATGCCACCAAGGTAGCCACCACCCGTATTACCGCTGCCAGTACCTACCGTTTGCGAATAGGCATTTGCAAACACCGAGCGGCCCTGACTCGTCGTCTGGTCAATCGTTAGGCCAAGCTGGACATTGGTGAAACCCCAATCGATACCAACAGAGTCACTGGCATACGATGACTTTGTCGGCTGCGATGTACTCGATCCTGTGCCAGTCCCGGTTCCTGTACCGGTCCCAGTTGAGGTATACGTCAGCCGCTGGCCGGTCTGATTGTGACTGGCCCGTACAACGGGAGCCTGTCCACCCTTTGCAGCCTTCAACTTTTGGCTGACGGTAAAGCCAAGCCCTGTCGAATCAGACAACGATGTCGGCGCGGTCGGGGTGGTTCCCGTCGTTGATGTGTTGTAGATGTTCGGAAACTGACTGGTCAGAAAATTACCGCTGAGGTCTGTTGACTCGGTCGGCGAGAACCTCCACTGGGTTTTCAGCTCACGCCCCGTGCGCAGAAATGCACCTGCTGTGGAGTCAACACTTGAGAAACCCGAGCCAACATTGCGGATGCCCGTCGACACGCTCCACTTGTTACTCTTTTGTTTTTCACTGCTTGCGAAGCGGGTTTGGATGTCGACCCCGGTGCCACTGGTTGCCGCGGATATACCTTCACTCTGGCCAACCTGAAGTTTTACCAGTCCATTCAGACCAGCGGGCACCTGTGTATCGATACCAACAACCTGACGGTCCCCGCCAATCCCTTGTTGCCGAACCGGCTTATAGGTAATTCTAAGACTGGAAATTCCCGTCAGGGATGTATCCGGTGGAAGTGGGCGTCGCAGCTGAATGTAGTTCAGCTCGCGGTTGATAAAGTAATCCGCGGCAATGCCTTCAACGAGGAGACGCTCCTGGTAACGGACTTCAACAGGAGATGTGGGGTCGATTGGCGATGCCAGCGTGTACCGCGTTGAGACGATCGCACTGACTGGGTAGTATTCAGTGACGGTACCCGACTTGTTTCCAGCTGCAGATGTCGTCTGACGCAGCATCGTCACACCAACATTACGTCCTCCTTGGAGCGGAAGGTCCCACCGGAACCCCGTAAGCACGCCACGCCCACTGTTGTAGTTAATCAGCTCATAGGTGTACTCAACGGTGTCAGCACGGTTGATGATTCGACCTTTGAGAAAGCGTATGATGCCCAGCTGATAGTCGACATCGTAATCAATGCCAGAGTCCAGCGGTTGACCATTGAGCGACAACCGCTCGGTGCCAGGAACAATCTGAGACCCACCGAGGTAATAAGGGCCAGTTGTACCTTGTCCAACAAAGGAGTTACGACGAGTCAGTGCGCGGGTGACGCTCGCAATGGTCGCAACTTTACTTCCAGCACCGAGGTCGCGCTGGTACTTGATTCCCTGGACATTTCGCGAGAATGGGATGAGCTCATTTCCCGAGAGGCTTGCTGAGACATCACCGACATCGACAACCGTACCCTTCGTCGAGTCAAAGTGCATGCGCATGAGCTGGGACAGACTGGACCGAATACGGTTGTTCGACAGGTTTGCATTGACATCAACCGTGTTGAACAGCTTTCCACTGATACCAAGATTGAGGTTTTGCTGAAATGGTCCCAATGTGGAATTGTTGAGGAACTGGTTGTTGTTTTGAAAGTTAAACCAATCACGCGCTTGCTGACTGCCTTCCACATTATTAGCTCTGGCCACAAGGTTCCAGCCACCCGAGACATTCAATCCACGCGCCCACGCTCCGAAAAGT
This sequence comes from uncultured Armatimonadota bacterium, assembly GCA_903881535.1. GTDB lineage: Bacteria > Armatimonadota > Armatimonadia > Armatimonadales > Armatimonadaceae > CAIRTT01. Next base: position 880 of record CAIRTT010000333.1, on the reverse strand, counting down.
CGCTCACCATTACCGCTTTGCCCAATAAGGCCTTCAGTACTCCCACCCATTCCATCGACCTTGAGCTTGGACTTCTGCTTGGCAGCATCTTTTGTCGATGTCTCAGTACCGGTTACCTGTGTCGGTCCGACTATCGTGGAAGGAGGCGGAACATCCTGCATGGGCATCCCAAGCAATGCCGAAATTGGCAATATGGCGAGTAACTCAGCGACCATAAAGCCCATCCAGACGTCGCCGAGGCAGCATCGCTGACTTTGCCATATTGGATGCGAGTTCCATACGCATCGCCTGGCTCTCGGAAGAATGTGACGATGCCAGTAGTGCTGCAACATCCCGAGCTATTCTGTCCGGTGTTGCCGAATCGAACGGAATGCAGGGCGCTCCAAGCTGTGCTGCTAGGGCATCCACTTTTGGATCATAGCTGATGGCAACGACAGGCCGTGCCACCGCCGCCGCAAGAATCAGGGTATGCAGGCGAACCGAAACCGCTACCTGGCACCCCGCAATTGCACGCATCACCGCAGGAAATGGGTTTACCGAGGAAGCATCCCAGTTAAACTCGTTAGGCGTCCCTTGAATGTCATTCGGGAGATGCATCGGAAGGTGCCAGGCACCACTCAGCTCTCCAATAGGAAACTGCAACGACTTCCCCTTCCACGAGCGAAGGCTGTAGCAGATTCCGTTCTTGTCACTGCGCTGTTCATCACAGAGGTAACCAAGATAAAACGCTGGATCTGCACACACATCAATTTCCAGCGGACCAGCACATGCTGTCAGAAGCGCTTTGCTGGCTTCATCGCGGACGGTGACAATAGCCGCCTGACGGGCGAGGATTCCGGTGAGCTTTCGCGCAACGGGATGCCTGAGCGGTCCGATACCT